>NZ_JAARMB010000010.1:0-214481 GCF_012985615.1 Pseudomonas sp. WS 5412 | reverse complement strand
GGATGGCCGATCGCGGCGGGCCCACGGAGCAATGCCTGACTGCGGGCATGCCGAGCCTAGGCGAGGCACCGAGTGGTGGGGCAAGAGCCCTTTTGGTTACTTTTGGGGCTCTTTTCCAAAAGTGACCCGCCGTAAGGGCGGAACCAATAGCCGCCGTCATACAAAAAACGGATATGCCCCCCGAAGAACCCACAGTGTTGTTCCGATCTTCCAGAGCAGACGCAAGCAGTCTTGCAGGACCAGCAAGAAGCAACTGGTAGAGCACCGAACTACAAAGCCCGCTCCATCTTGATGATCTCAATAGACACCGGGCTATTGCCCCGGCTGAATGTTCCCTCTCCAATCTTGCGGAAGCCATGCGAGGCATAGAATTTTTCGGCGGTCAGGGTCGCCTCCAGATAGGCCCTGTCATGCCCAGCTGCGGCGATGCGCTGCAAAGCTTCGGCCAGCAGACGCGCACCAAGCCCCTGCCCGGCTGCCTCCCCGCGAATAAACAACTTGCTGACTTCATGGCCGTCGATCTCCACGAAGCCCTGGAGCGTGTCGTTGCAAGCCAACCACAGGTTGCCCGCGTCGATGGCCGAGCGGTAGGTCTCAGGTGAGCGACCGTCGAGCCACATGGCAATCTGCTCGGGACCGTAGTCGGCATTGCACAGGTTTTCGACGGAGTTTTTATGCACTAGGAAGATGCTCTCGGCGTCTTCTGGGGTCGCTGGGCGGATCAGTAGATTTTTCATTCCCTTGAGATTCCGAGTGTGGCCAGTAAACCCAGGCGTTATAGCCGATCTTGCGCCGGGCAGCGACCGAAGACCGCACATCTTGTGCGTTGACCAACTTTCCGACACACCATATAGTGTGCCCACCCAGGCAGCCGACCACTACATAGTGTGCGAAGCCGGTAATTATCGAGTTTTCTGGACGGTTTCATACGCCGCCAGAACAGACCAGGAAGGAGTATTTCATGCTGAGTTGGGACGAAGTCGACAACGAAGACACCGGTGCAGCGGTCATCCGTGGCACCAACGCCGGCCACGCCACCGAAGCCAACATGGACCGCCTCGACGGTGCCGGCGCTGCCGCCGCCATCGAAGCCCGCGCCGTCACCGCCAACGACTCCGCCGCCATCGTGCGCGCCAAGGCGGCCCTGGACAAACTCGACGTTGCCGAAGGCCTCGCTGAACTCGAAGGCGCTTCCGCCCGTGTCGCCGTTGACGAAAAGCGCATGATCAACTGCCGCGCCGACCTCAACCAACTCGTACCCTTCAAGTACGACTGGGCCTGGCAGAAGTACCTCGACGGCTGCGCCAACCACTGGATGCCGCAAGAGGTCAACATGACCGCCGACATCGCCCTGTGGAAAAACCCCGAAGGCCTGACCGACGACGAACGTCGCATCGTCATGCGCAACCTGGGCTTCTTCTCCACCGCCGACTCCCTGGTCGCGAACAACCTGGTGCTGGCCGTGTACCGCCTGATCACCAACCCGGAGTGCCGCCAGTACATCCTACGCCAGGCCTTCGAAGAAGCGATCCACACCCACGCCTACCAGTACTGCATCGAATCGCTGGCCATGGATGAAGGCGAGATCTTCAACATGTACCACGAGATCCCATCGGTCGCCAAAAAGGCAGCCTGGGGCCTGAAATACACCCGTTCGATCTCCGATCCGAAGTTCGAAACCGGCACCGTCGACACCGACAAAGAGCTGCTGCGCAACCTGGTCGCCTACTACTGCGTGCTGGAAGGCATCTTCTTCTACTGCGGTTTCACCCAGATCCTGTCCATGGGCCGCCGCAACAAAATGACCGGCGTGGCCGAGCAGTTCCAGTACATCCTGCGCGATGAGTCGATGCACCTGAACTTCGGCATCGACGTGATCAACCAGATCAAAATCGAAAACCCACACCTGTGGGATGCCGACATGAAGGAAGAAGCGACCCAGATGATCCTGCAAGGGACCCAGCTGGAGATCGAATACGCACGCGACACCATGCCGCGCGGCGTGTTGGGCATGAACGCGGCGATGATGGAGGACTACCTCAAGTTCATCGCCAACCGTCGCCTGTCGCAGATCGGCTTGAAAGAAGAATACCCAGGGACCACTAACCCGTTCCCGTGGATGAGCGAGATCATGGACTTGAAGAAAGAGAAGAACTTCTTTGAGACCAGGGTGATCGAGTATCAGACCGGTGGGGCGTTGAGCTGGGATTGATCCGATGCTATCGCCGGCTTGCCGGCGATAGCGATCTATCAGGCGCCACGCATCAGTTCGAGACTTGCTCAAGAAAGATCAGTTTCAGGGGTTCCTGGAGCAAGTCATCCGCCGTGGCGGCAAAGCGCTGGAAGTACGGCATTGCGAAATGCGCATCGAGGGCCGCCTGGTTTTTGAACGCTTCACGCATATAGAACGTGCCCGGCTCATCACGCAGTTCGAACAACACGTAATCCAGGTTGCCAGGCTCGGTGCGGGTTGGCTCGACCAAGGCCAGCAGGCCTGCCTTGAGTGCTTGTTCCTGGCCTGGCTTGGCCTTGAGTACGGCGATGGATATCAAAGGTTTGGTCATGCTGGCGACTCCGTTGGTAGGTTGGCTGGCACATGCAGCGAGCATCATACACAGCGATAAGCCCATGGCTTTGATCAGGGTGGTCATTGGAAATCCTCAAGCACAATCTTGCCCCGCGCCTTGCCGCTTTCGACCAGGGCATGGGCGCTGCACATATTGGCCGCGTTGATCGCACCGAAATGTGCGCCCAGGGTGGTGTGCAACACGCCCTGGTCGATCAGTTGTGCAACCCGGTTGAGCAGGTGGTGTTGCTGGATCATATCCGCCGTTTCAAACAACGAGCGGGTGAACATCAGTTCCCAGTGCAAGGACAAGGATTTGAGCTTGAGCGGCATCACATCCAGGCTGGCGGGATCGTCGATCAACCCCAGCCGCCCTTGTGGGCGCAGCACTTCGACCAGTTGCGGCAGGTACTCCTCGGTATGCGTGAGGCTGGCGACATGGCTGACCGCGTCAATGCCCAACGCTTGGAGCTGGGCCAGCATCGGCCGGCGATGGTCGATCACATGATGGGCCCCCATGCGCTGGACCCACCCAATGGTTTCCGGGCGCGAAGCCGTGCCGATCACCGTCATGTTGGTGAGTTGACGGGCCAGTTGCACCAGGATCGAACCCACGCCGCCGCCAGCCCCCACCACCAGCAGCACATCGCCCTCGCCGCCGCCTTCGGTCACGCCCAGGCGGTCGAACAGCAGCTCCCAGGCGGTGATCGAGGTCAGCGGCAAGGCGGCGGCGTGCGCCGCATCCAGTGTGCGCGGACGATGGCCGACGATGCGCTCATCAACCACCTGGAACTCGCTGTAGCTGCCGGAGCGGATCAGGGAGCCGGCGTAGTACACCGCGTCGCCCGGTTTGAACAAGGTCACGTCGGCGCCCACCTGGCGCACGATGCCCGCCGCGTCCCAGCCGAGGATTTTCGGCTCCTTGGCAAAGGTGCCGGAACGCACCTTGGTATCGACCGGGTTGACCGCCACGGCCTGCACTTCCACCAGCAGGTCCCGAGGGCCCGGCTGCGGGGCTTCGATATTCACATCAATCAGCGAGCGCGGGTCGTCGATGGGCAGGCCATGCTCGGTAAAGGTAATTGCTTTCATGGGAACTCACGAGTGATGAGGGGCGATGGCCCTCGATGGCTTGCATCTTTACCGTTCCCAGGGAGAAGAAAAATCGACAAAATGCAGCAACACTTTCATTGTTGGAGTGAAAATGATCCGCATCGATGATCTCGGGCTGTTTCTGCGCAGCGCCGCCCTGGGCAGTTTCACCGCCGCGGCCGTGGAGGCCAACCTGTTGCCGGGCCAGGTGGCGGCGGCGATCAAGCGCCTGGAGCGGGAGCTGGAGGTGCGCCTGTTTACCCGCACCACCCGCAGCCTGCGCCTGAGCGCCGAGGGCGAACAGTACCTGCCCACCGCCCGTGGCGTGCTGGAGCAATTGGAGCTGGGCCGCGAACGCTTGCGCGGCGATGACGCGCCACTGCGTGGCACCTTGCAGATCGCCGCGCCGTCGGACCTGGGGCGCAATATCCTGCTGCCGATGCTCACCGAGTTTCGCCGCCAGCACCCTGAGTTGAGCTTGCGCTTTCTGGTGTCGGACCAGGTCACCAACCTGTTTCGCGACCCGGTGGACGTGGCTCTGCGTTATGGCTGGAACGAGGACGCCAATTACATCGCCCTGCCCCTGGCGCCCTGGAACCGCCGGGTGCTGGTGGCATCACCGGACTACGTGGCGCGCCACGGCACACCGACATCCGTCGACGACCTGACCCGCCACCCGTGCCTGCTCTACCTGCAAAACGGCCGCCTGCATGACCGCTGGGAGCTAGGCGAACAGACCGTGCAAGTCACCGGCCCCCTGTTCAGTGACGACGCCGATGTGGTGCGGCGCTGGGCCGTCGCCGGTGAAGGCATCGCCTACAAGACCTGGCTGGATGTGTATGCCGATGTGCAGGCCCAGCGCCTGGTGGTGCTGTTGCCGGAGATTCCCGGGGATGTGTACCCCTTGAGCTTCGCCTGCCCCCATCGCGGGCAGATGTCGCGGGCGGTCACCCAGTTGTATCAGTGGTTGAACCAGCAGTTCAGCGCTCTGCAGCGCCTGTGAACCCTTTTGTAGTGGATTAGGAAAGACGCGGTTTTTATGCCCAATCAAACCATCAAGACGCCGTGCGTCGGCCTGTGTTCCACCGTGTATGGCGACCTGGTGTGCCGTGGCTGCAAGCGCTATCACCATGAAGTCATTCAGTGGAATGGCTACAGCGCCGAGGAAAAACAAGCGGTCTGGCTGCGCCTTGAGCAGTTGCTGGTGCAGGTCATGACCAGCAAGCTGGAGGTGTTTGACCCGGCGCGCCTGCGCCAGCAACTGGAAGAGCGCAAGATCCGTTTTATGCCGCACCAGTCGCCTTATTGCTGGGCCTATCAACTGATTGCCCGGGGCGCGCGGGTGATTTCCAGGCTGGATGCGTATGGCTTGGCGTTGCTACCGGAGTTTCGCGAGCGGCACCTGGCGGATTTGCGTGATGCGATTGATCGGGAGTTTTTCCTGTTGTCGCAGGCGCATTACCAACGCTACATCGCGCCGGATTTTTTGCGCGAGGCGTTTGGGCCGGCGTTAATTGCTACCCTCTAAAGCACACCCAACCCCCCCTGTGGGAGCGGGCTTGCTCGCGAAGGCGGTGAATCAGTCACCTATGCACCAACTGACACTACGCCTTCGCGAGCAAGCCCGCTCCCACAATTGGTCCTCATTTACCTTGAGGTGTCAGTGAGTCCACGACGCCGCACGCTCGGTGTGCAGGCCGTATCGCTCAATCGCCCGCTGACACACCTGCGCCTCCAGGCTGCCCTGTTCCACCAGGGCGGCCAGCGCGGCGAGCACGATGTGGTGGCGGTCCACCTCGAAGAAATCGCGCAACGCCGCACGGGTGTCGCTGCGCCCGAAGCCATCGGTGCCGAGCACGGTGTAGTGGGCCCCCAGGTAGGAACCGATCATCTGCGGCACCGCCCGCACGTAGTCCGAGACGGCAATCACCGGCGCGCCGTCGGGCAGGCAGGTCGCCAGGTGGCTGCGCTGCGGGATTTGCAGTGGATGCAGGCGGTTCCAGCGCTCCACCTCACGCGCATCGCGGGCCAGTTCGCTGAAGCTGGTCACGCTGAATACCTCGCTGTCGATCTGCCAATCGTCCGCCAGTAACTGCGCGGCGGCCTGGGCCTCGCGCACCAGGGTGCCGGAGCCGAGCAGGCGCACCTTGGCCCCGGCACTGCCCTCAAGGCGGTACATGCCCTTGATAATCGCCGCCTCGACGCCTTCGGGCAGGGTCGGTTGCGGGTAGTTTTCGTTCATCAGGGTCACGTAGTAGAACTCGTCCACATCGTGTTCAAGCATCTGGCGCATGCCGTGGTCGAGAATCACCGCAAATTCGCCGGCAAACGCCGGGTCGTAAGCACGGCAGTTAGGCACGGTCGCGGCCATCAGGTGGCTGCTGCCGTCCTGGTGCTGCAGGCCCTCGCCGCCCAAGGTGGTACGCCCCGCCGTGGCGCCGAGCAAAAAGCCCCGGGCGCGCTGGTCGGCGGCGGCCCAGATCAGGTCGCCCACGCGCTGGAAACCGAACATCGAGTAGTAGATGTAGAACGGCAGCATGCGCAAGCCATGCACCGAGTAGCTGGTGGCCGCCGCGACCCAGGAACTGATAGCGCTGGCTTCACTGATGCCTTCCTCAAGGATCTGCCCGTCGGTGGCTTCGCGATAGCTGAGGATCGAACCGATATCTTCCGGCTCGTAGCGCTGACCGACGCTGGAATAGATGCCGATCTGCTTGAACAGGTTGGCCATGCCGAAGGTGCGTGCCTCGTCGGCGACAATCGGCACGATGCGCGGGCCCAGGGCCTTGTCTTTGAGCAGGTTGCTGAGCATGCGCACAAAGGCCATGGTGGTGGACATTTCCTTGCCTTCGGCCTGGGTCGCAAAACCGCCGTAGCCACTCACCGGCGGCACCTGTACCGGTTCAGCGCTCTGGCTGCGGCTGGGCACATAACCGCCCAAGGCTGCGCGGCGCTGGTGCAGGTAGCGCATTTCGGCGCTGTCGGCGGCGGGTTTGTAGAAGCTCAGGGATTCGGTCTGCTCGTCGCTCAGGGGCAACTGGAAGCGGTTGCGAAAGCCGATCAGCGCGTCGCGATCGAGTTTTTTCTGCTGGTGGGTGGTCATCTTGCCCTGCCCGGCCTCGCCCATGCCAAAGCCTTTCTTGGTCTGGGCCAGGATTACCGTAGGGCGCCCCTTGACCCGCCGCGCGGCGTGATAGGCAGCATGGATTTTCAGCATGTCGTGGCCGCCGCGCTTGAGACGGTCGATCTGCTCATCGCTCAAGCCGGCCGCCAGCTTGGCCAGGGATTCATTTTGGCCAAAGAAGTGCTCGCGGTTATAGGCCCCGTCCTTGGCGGCAAAGGTCTGGAACTGCCCGTCCACGGTCTGGGACAAGGTGCGCACCAACGCGCCGTCCTCATCCTTGGCCAGCAAGGCGTCCCAGTCCGACCCCCACACCAGCTTGATCACGTTCCAACCGGCACCGGCAAACAGTGCCTCCAGCTCATCGATGATCCGGCCATTACCGCGCACCGGGCCATCGAGGCGTTGCAGGTTGCAGTTGACCACCCAGGTCAGGTTGTCCAGGCCTTCGCGGGCGGCCAGGGTCAGGGCTGACATGCTTTCCGGCTCGTCCATCTCGCCATCGCCGAACACACCCCAGACATGCCGGTCGGTGGTGTCCTGCAAGCCGCGATGGTGCAGGTAACGCATAAAGCGCGCCTGGAAAATCGAGCTGATCGGGCCTATGCCCATGGAGCCGGTGGGGAACTGCCAGAAGTCCGGCATCAACCACGGGTGCGGATAGCTCGACAGGCCACGGGCGCCGGCCTTGACCGCACCCAGCTCCTGGCGATAGTGGGCCAGGTCCTGCTCGCTCAGGCGCCCCTCAAGAAAGGCCCGCGCGTAAATACCGGGCGCGGAATGCGGCTGGTAGAACACCAGGTCGCCGCCAACGTTGTCGTGACGTGCACGGAAAAAATGGTTGAAACCCACCTCGAACAGGTCCGCCGCGCTGGCATAGCTGGCGATATGGCCACCCAACTCGCCATAGGCCTGATTGGCACGCACCACCATGGCCAGGGCGTTCCAGCGCACCAGCGAGGCCAGGCGCTCTTCGGTCGCCAGGTCGCCGGGAAAGTGTGGCTGCTGGTCTACGGCGATGCTGTTGATGTAGGGCGTGCCATGGCGCGGTTTCCAACCGATGGCTGGCGTATTGCCGGCATCGGCCAGCATATCGAGGATCTCCCGCGCGCGCTCCGGGCCGGCATGGCGTACCAGGGAGTCCAGGGCGTCGCGCCACTCGGTGAGCTCCTGCTGGTCAATGGCTGTTTGATTGACTGTCTTTACGAAACCGTTCATGGGCACCTCCGAGCTGTTTTTTCCAGTTTATGTCTGCCCAAAAGGATTTTTTGACTGTTCTGGGTAGGTCAAAGGACGATTTGCAGCACAAAACGCTTAAACATGGCTGATTAAAAGCACGTTGTGCTTCCTTCACCTGAGTCAACGCAATTGTGTTTAAAATGCCGCCCGTTTAATGATCGACGCTGCCCGATGACCCCAGACGCCCTCGCCCTGCTCCACACTCACTTGCTGACCGCCCTGCGTGACGTGCCCGTGGAAACCCGTCGCCTGTTCCACGGCCGGGGTCGTTGCTGGCCGGGGCTGGAGCAGTTGACCGTGGATTGGCTGCAAGGCGTGGTGCTGGTTTCGTTGTTCAAGGAGCCTGAGCCCGCGCAACTGCAAGCCTTGCAACACCAACTGCGCGAGCTCTGCGAAAGCCGCGAATGGCAACAGGCCGGCGCCCACACTCTGGCCCTGCAACATCGCTACTTGCCGCAAAGCACCACCGAATGGCTGTGGGGCGAGAGGGTCGAGGAATTGACCATCACCGAAGGCGGCCTGCGTTATCGCATCGACCTGGGCAAAAAGCAGAACAGTGGGCTGTTTCTGGATATGCGCTACGGCCGCAACTGGGTGCGCGAACACGCCCGTGGCTTGCGGGTGCTGAACCTGTTTGCCTATACCTGCGGGTTTTCCGTGGCCGCCATCGAGGGCGGGGCCGAGCATGTGGTCAACCTGGATATGGCCCGTGGCGCCCTGAGCCGGGGTCGCGACAATCACCGGCTCAATGGCCATGACCTGGGCAAGGTGAGCTTCCTGGGGCATGACTTGTTCAAGTCCTGGGCGAAAGTCACCAGCAGCGGCCCCTATGACCTGGTGATCATCGACCCGCCGTCGTTTCAGAAAGGCAGCTTCCTGCTGACCAAGGACTACCAGCGCGTGCTGCGTCGCCTGCCCGACCTGCTGACACCCCAAGGCACGGTCTTGGCCTGCATGAATGACCCGGCGCTGGGCGAAGACTTCCTGATCGAGGGCGTCACCCGCGAAGCGCCGGGGCTGCGTTTTGAGCAGCGCCTGGCAAACCCGCCGGAATTTCCCGACATTGATCCGCAAAGTGGTCTGAAGGCCCTGGTGTTCCGTCAGGGCTGATGCCGAATCCTTCTGCGCTTGCTACGCTCAACCTAAGGCCTTGGTGGTGAACCTTATCCCCTCCTTCCCGGTCGATACCTGCATCCCTTGGCCAGATTCGACGCTCAACCGCCGTCGGCTGCCCCGTTTCACCTTTTGGAGAACGCCCCTGTGATATCGACCCTGCATGTAGCCAGACTCAAAGCCTGGGGCGCCCATGGCTTTACCGCCACCGGCGTGGTGCTGGCCTTCCTTGCGACGCTGGCGCTGCTTGAGAACCAACCCAAGGCCTGCCTGCTGTGGCTGGGCCTGGCGTTGATTGTGGATGGCGTGGACGGGTCGCTGGCGCGGCGGGTCAATGTGCAGACCGTGCTGCCAAGCTTCGATGGCTCGGTACTGGACCTGGTGATTGACTACCTGACGTATGTGTTTATCCCGGCGCTGTTTATCTACCGCTATATCGACCTGCCGGACTTCACCCACCTGTTCACCGTCTCGGTGATCCTGGTGTCGTCGTTGTTCTGCTTCTGCAACGTCAATATGAAGAGCAAGGACAACTACTTCCAGGGCTTCCCCGCAGCCTGGAATGTGGTGGCGCTGTGTGTCTACATTATCGACCCGGACGCCTGGATAACCTTGGCCACGGTGATCGGCCTGGCGCTGCTGACGGTGACGCCGATGAAGTTCCTGCACCCGTTCCGGGTCAAGCGCTTTATGCCGATCAATATTGCGGTGACCACGGTGTGGCTGCTGTGCAGCCTGTTGCTGGTGATCGACCAGCCGTACACCAACAAGCTGACCATGGGCTTGTGGTTGTTGATGTCGGCGTATTTCCTGGGGATTTGTATCTGGCGTACGGCGATGGAGTGGTTGGATAAATCGCGCAAGGCATAAACCGTGAAGTGTTGTGGCGAGCCGCCCTCGCCACAGCAACCCAGCGCAAGACCGGCAGTCAGAACGCCAGCTTGAAACTAATCAACCCCAGCATCACCGCCAGGCACGGACGCAGCAGCTCATCCGGCACCCGGCCGGACATATGGCTGCCGAAGTAGATACCCGGCAGCGAGCCCATCAGCAAGAACCCCAGCAAATGCCAGTCCATATTACCCATGCTCGCATGCCCAAGGCCCGCGACCAGGGTCAGGGGGACTGCGTGGGCGATTTCGGTGCCCACCAGGCGCTTGGTGGCCAAAAACGGGTACAGGATAAACAGCGCCACGGTGCCCAGGGCGCCGGCACCGATGGAGGTCAGGGCAACCATGGTGCCGAGGATCGCCCCAGTGAATACCGTCAACCCATTCAGGTTGCGCGGGCTCATATGGTAGTTGTCGCCCGCATGGCGCTGGGCAAAGGCCAACAATCGCTTCTTGAACAGAATCGCCAGGGCCGTCAGCAACAGCACCACACCCAGGGCTTGCTTGATCACTTCGTTCATCGCACTGGGATCGGTATGCAGGCTCTTGAGGAACCACAGCGTCAGCAACACCGCCGGCACACTGCCCAGGGTCAGCCAGCCGGTGATGGTCCAGTCGATGTTCTTGTTCTTGCCATGCACCAGCACCCCACCGGATTTGGTGATGGCGGCATACAGCAGGTCGGTACCCACGGCGGTCGCCGGGTTGATGCCGAACCACAGCAGGATCGGGGTCATCAACGACCCTCCACCGACGCCGGTCATGCCGACGATAAAACCAACAATCAGGCCCGCCACCACAAAACCAAAATTACCCACATCCATTACAGCTACCTGCGGCCTTATAAAATTCTGGCGGCAGCATAGCGATTTTTCTTATAACTACTTATATCAATACGATCTGACTTTATTCCTTTTGTGTTTTGCAGATTTATTTGCCGCGCCGTGCATCCAATCGGCCACGCCGTGAGTAGTACAGGAAGCAGCCGCAGCGCTGCTCAGCTGTTCACCCTTACGGAGAGACACCGATGAACGCTAAACCCCTGCTCTGCCTGACCTGCCTGCTGATTGCCGCACCGGCGGCCTTTGCCCAGACCAGCCTGCCCGACAGCATCAAGGTGCCGGACGGGCACAAGCTGATCCTGGAAACCACCGGTGTCGGCGAAATCACCTACGAATGCCGCGACAAGGCCAACGCTGCCGGCCAGACCGAGTGGGTCTTTGTTGGCCCCAAGGCGGTGCTCAACGATCGTAGCGGTAAGCAAGTGGGTACCTACTTCGGCCCGCCTGCCACCTGGCAGGCCAAGGACGGTTCTAAAGTCACCGGCACCCAACTGGCCGTGGCGCCGTCCAGCGCCGGCAACCTGCCCTATCAGTTGGTCAAGGCCAATCCGGCTGAAGGCCAGGGTGCCATGACCGGCGTCAGCTATATCCAGCGCGTGGCGCTCAAGGGTGGCGTGGCGCCGAGTGCCGAATGCAGCACCGCCACCAAGGGCCAGCAGCAAGTGGTGAAGTACCAGGCGGACTACCTCTTCTGGGCGGCCAAATGACTCGCCCGGCCAGAAAACTCGTCTAAGCTGCTGCGATAGCACCCCGGCCACTCTGGGCCGGGGGTTGACCCTGAAATGGCGGCCCCAGTCCTTGCCCGAACTTCTCTTTGACTATGAAGCCTGCCTGTTGGCCTGCGCCCGTGGCGAACAGCAAGCCTTGCGTCAGTTGTATGAACAAGATTGCGCCCGTCTGCTCGGCGTGGCCAAGCGCATCGCACGGGACACGGCCCTGGCAGAGGACATCGTGCATGAGGCATTTATCAACATCTGGAACGGTGCCAGCGGGTTCGACCCGCGCCGAGGTTCGGCCCGTGGCTGGGTGTACAGCGTGACCCGGCATATGGCGCTCAACGTTATGCGTAAAAATCAGCGTGAGGTCGCGCTCAGTGATGAGCACGAACGCACACTGGTAGCTGAGCCCACGGCCGAGCACTTCGAGTACCGCGCCCGCAGCGGCAAGGTTTATCAGTGCCTGGAGCATCTGGAACCGTCGCGCCGCAGTTGCCTGTTGCATGCGTATGTCGATGGCCTGTCCCACAGTGAAATCGCACAGAAACTGGACACCCCGCTGGGGACTGTCAAAGCCTGGATCAAACGCAGCCTCGCGGCCTTGCGTGAGTGCATGGCATGACACCCGACGAATTGGACGAACTGGCCAGCGAATACGTGCTGGGGACCTTGGCCGCAGATCAACGTTTGCAGGTGCAGCAACGCCTGGAACACGACGCGCCCTTGCGCGCGGCGGTGGATGCCTGGGAACAGCGCCTGCTGCCCCTGACCGAACTGGCCGAGCCGCTGGCGCCGTCGCCCTACCTGTGGCGACGCATTGAACGCAGCCTGGGCCATCACACCCTGGGCGATGCGCGGTCGATGCCGTGGTGGAACCTGCTCGCCCTGTGGCGTGGCCTGGCCGGTGCAGGCTTGTTGGCCAGTCTGGTGCTGGCCACACTGCTGCTGACCCGCCCCGCCGCCGTCAACCCGACCGCCTACGTGGTGGTGCTGATGGCGCCACAGAGCCAGGCGCCGGGCTGGGTGATCCAGGCCAGCAACGATCAGCAAATCCAGCTGATCCCCCTGGGTGTGGTGCAGATACCGGCAGACAAGGCGCTGGAGTTCTGGACCAAGGGTGATGACTGGCAAGGCCCGGTTTCGCTTGGGTTGGTCAAGCCGGGGCAAAGCCTGTCGATCCCTCTGGATAAACTGCCGCCGCTGGCGCCCAACCAACTGTTCGAGCTGACCCTGGAAGGCCCCAATGGCTCGCCGACCCGCAAGCCGACCGGGCCGATCCAGGCGATTGGCCGTGCGGTAAAGGTGATCTAGCACTGGATTAAAACGCCGACTCGCGCCATCCTCCGCGTTTTACGCCGCCTTATCTGCGGCGCTTGACGCTCAAAGGATATGTTCATGCACGACCACGCCCTCGCCCCTGCCGATTTCGAGTTCATCGAAGACATTCTGCTCAAATACGGCGACGACAACTCGGTGTTGAACCTGGCCGAGCTCGACGGCTACTTCACGGCCCTGGTGTCCGGCCCGGCGCCGGTGGACGTTGCCATCTGGTTCCCGGCCATCTGGGGTGGGCAGGTCCCGGCCTGGGAAAGCAAGGAAGAACTCGGGCAGTTTATCGACCTGTGCACGCGCCATCTCAACAGCCTTGCCCTGCAGTTAGCCAGCGATGCCCAGGGTTTTGAGGCACGCTTTGAACAAACCGAACACCAGGACCAGCCGCTGACCCTCGCCGAGGAGTGGTGCTTTGGCTATATCCGTGGCGCCGCGATCAGCGAATGGCCGCCGCTGCCGAGCGAACAGGCGGCACAGTTGGAAGCCATCTCCTGGTGCGCCGAGCAGGACAACTTCGAATTGCCGGCCGACCTGGATGTCACCGCGCATCAACAGCAGGTGGCGCGCATCGAACCGGCCGCCAGGGCCTTGCATGCCTATTGGCTGAGCCAGCGCGGTTAAACCTGCGCCACGATTTGACCCTGCCGTGCCGGATGGTCGATTATTCGTCTCCGCCAGCCGGCCACTCCCAGCCACCGCGCCTTGAATCAGGAGCCTTGTACCTTGAGTTCGCAGAAAACCGTGACCGTGACACCGCCCAACTTTCCATTGCACGGCAAGGTAGCGCCTCCCGGCTCCAAATCCATTACCAACCGCGCCCTGTTGCTGGCGGCCCTGGCCAAGGGCACCAGCCGCCTGAGCGGCGCGCTGAAAAGCGACGACACCCGGCATATGTCCGTGGCCTTGCGCCAGATGGGCGTGACCATTGATGAGCCGGATGACGTGACCTTTGTCGTCACCGGCCACGGCAAACTGCAACTGCCGGCGCAACCCCTGTTCCTGGGCAACGCCGGCACCGCAATGCGCTTTCTTACGGCCGCCGTGGCGACCGTGGAAGGCAGCGTGGTACTGGATGGCGACGCGTACATGCAAAAGCGCCCGATCGGCCCGCTGCTGGCGACCCTGAACCAGAACGGCATCCAGGTTGAAAGCCCCACCGGCTGCCCGCCCGTGACCGTACATGGGCGCGGCAAGGTGCAGGCCAAGCGCTTCGAGATCGACGGCGGCCTGTCCAGTCAGTACGTGTCGGCGCTGTTGATGCTCGCGGCGTGCGGCGAGGCCCCTATCGAGGTGGCCCTGACCGGCAAGGACATTGGCGCCCGTGGCTATGTCGACCTGACCCTGGATTGCATGCGCGCGTTCGGCGCCCAGGTGGACGTGGTCAACGACAGCACCTGGCGCGTGGCCCCCACCGGCTACACCGCCAACGATTATCTGATCGAACCCGACGCTTCGGCGGCCACCTACCTGTGGGCGGCTGAAGTACTCACGGGCGGCAGCATCGACCTGGGCGTCGCGGCCCAGGACTTCACCCAGCCCGACGCCAAGGCCCAGGCCGTGATCGCGCAATTCCCGCAGATGCCGGCCACAGTGGTCGGCTCGCAGATGCAGGACGCCATCCCGACCCTCGCGGTGCTGGCGGCGTTCAACAACACCCCGGTGCGGTTCACCGAACTGGCCAACCTGCGGGTCAAGGAATGCGACCGCGTCCAGGCCCTGCATGACGGCCTCAACGAGATCCGCCCGGGGCTGGCGACCATCATCGGTGACGACTTGCTGGTGGCCAGCGATCCGGCGTTGGCGGGCACTGCGTGTACCGCACTGATCGACACCCACGCCGACCACCGCATCGCCATGTGCTTTGCGCTGGCAGGCCTGAAAGTCTCGGGCGTCAAGATTCAGGACCCGGACTGCGTGGGCAAGACCTATCCTGAGTACTGGAACGCCCTGGGCAGCCTGGGCGTGCAACTGACCTACTAAGCCGTCAGCACCAGCGTGGGGAGGGAGTGATCATGACAATTCGCCAACCCTGCCCACCGGCTGTGTGTGACTGCGAGCGCGAGCAACTGCTCGAGGCCCCCGGTGCCGACCAGCGCATCCTGCAACTGACCCGTCAGGAAGAAAAAAAGCTGCTCGAGCGCCTGGAAAACCTGCAAAGCCTGGCCGACCTGGAACGCATGCAACACCTGATGCACCAGCAACTGGGCATCCGCGTGCATATCGCCCCGGGGCATACCGAAGTCAAAAGCATGCGCGGGATCCAGATCGTCATCGACGACCTGCCGGGGCTGTGTCGCAAGACGCGGCAGTCGATTCCGGCAGCCATTCGCAAAGGGATGGAGAAACGGCCGGAGATTGCTTATCGGTTGCTGGATGCCCATGACCTGTTTCGCGACAGCCCGCCGTTGTTGTGAGCAACGGGCTTGATCAGACCCGTTGCCACAACAGCCGCCGGTCAGGCCAAGCGGTTTTGCACAAACACCTGGGCCTTGCGCGCCATCTGATCGAAATGCCGGTCCCGCTGTTTCTCGGCGTCGATCATCGCGCGTTTGCCGTGTTTGTTTAGCAAATAGGTGTGAATCTGCCGCACTTCCAGGGAGCTGTAGATCGACGCCACATCCAACACGCCCATCAGACCATCGGTGCTGTAGTCACGGGTATTCATCAATACCTGAGTGCCACGCACGCCGCGCACCTGAAAGCCCATGGCTTCGAACGCCGGGACTTTTTCCACCGCGCAGGTCAGTTCGCCATGGGGGTAACGGCCGAGCATGTCATCCATCATCGCCCGCGCCACGCCCTGGCGGCGGTGGCTGGCATGCACGGCCATATAGGTCACGCCGCAAGCCTCAGGATCGTCCTTGACCGGCAGGTACAGCAGGAAGCCAATGACCTTGGCCGGATCCTGCTCATCCATCGCGACAATCAGCTCAACCGCAATGCCCTTGCCCCCGCCCAACGCTTCCAGGTACAGGTGCACTTCGTAGCCGATTGCATATTGGTAGATGTTGTACAGCAGGTTGCTCGGCGGGATGGCGACCATGCTGATATCGGTCAGGTAGTCGACCACCATCTGCAGAATCTGGCTGTTGACCGGCTCGGGGCATGGGCTTGCGTAGTGGGTAAGGGTGAACATCGAATTCCTGTTTCCTGGTATTTCGCATCAAGGCTGGCGAGATTGTACCCGTTCTGCGCCACACACCTCGCGCAAACAGCCACGCAGCCAACGATGCGCGAGGTCGGCATCCAGGCGTGGATGCCAGAGCATCGCCACGCTGAACTCCGGGACGTCGACCGGCAGGGCAAAGCTGAACAGACCATCGCGCAGGCCATGGGTATAACGCTCAGGGACGCTGGCGATCAGGTCGGTCCTTTGCGCCAGTGCCACGGCGGTGGAGAACCCGGTGACGATGGTCGCCACGTCACGCGTGAGGTGCAAGGCCTCAAGGGCATCGTCGATCTGCCCGCGCTCGCGCCCGCGCCGGGACACGTAGATATGCCGGCCGGCGGCGTAGCGTGCAGGGGTGATGGGCCCCTGGCTCAGTGGATGGCCGGCGCGGACCACGCCGATAAAGCGGTCGCGAAACAGTAACTGGGTCAGCACTTCGGGGTTGGCCGTGCTATCGACCACGCCGGTTTCCAGGTCCACGCCGCTGTCGCGCAGCGGTGTGCCGGGCTTATGCACAAAGTGCAGGCGTACGCCGGGCGCCTGCGCGGCGATATGGGCCAGCAGCGCCGGGCCAAAGCTCTCGACAAACCCTTCGCTGGTGCGCAGCACAAAGGTTCGCTGCAGGCTCTTGAGATCCAGGACCTGCAGCGGACGCAGCAGCGCTTCGGCATCCTGTACCAGTTGGCTGACCCGTTCGCGCAGCTCCAGGGCGCGTGGCGTCGGCACCAGGCCTCGGCCGGCGCGCACCAGCAACGGGTCACCGGTGGTTTCACGCAGCCGCGCCAACGCCCGGCTCATGGCCGAGGGGCTCAGGCCCAGGCGCTGGGCGGCACGGGCGACGCTGCCTTCGGCGAGCAGCACGTCCAGGGTGACCAGCAGGTTGAAATCGGGAAGCGACACGGCGGCAATCCTCATCAGGCGTTTGACGCAGGCATAGAGTGCAACTGCTGCGTCTTCCGCCATGCTAGGCGAGACCATAGAGTGCAGGCAACGACTAGGTGCAGCACAAGGAAAATCCCATGACGTCCCCTACCCCACGCGGCGCGCTCGCCGGTTTATCGTTGTGCATGCTCCTGGCTGCACTGGGCACCAGCATTGCCAATGTCGGCCTGCCGCAGATGGCCGAGGGCTTTACGGCAGCCTTTGCAGCGGTGCAATGGGTGGTGCTGAGTTATCTGCTGGCGATCACGGCCGTGCTGGTGGGTGTGGGCCGCCTGGGGGATCGGTTCGGCCATCGACGCCTGCTGCTGGCGGGTGTGGCGGTCTTCGCCGTGGCATGCGCCCTGTGCAGCGCCGCGCCCTCCCTCGGTGCGTTGGTCGCGGCGCGGGCGCTGCAAGGGCTCGGCGCAGCGACCATGATGGCAATGACCATGGCGCTGGTCACCGCCACCGTGCCCAAGGAGCAGACCGGGCGCGTCATGGGTTTGCTGGGAACGATGTCGGCGGTGGGTACCGGCTTGGGGCCGGCCATCGGTGGCGCACTGATTGCGGCGTCGGGCTGGCGCGCGCTGTTCCTGGTCATGCTGCCGTTGGCCGCCCTGGCGTTTGTGCTGGTGCAGCGCACACAGGCCGACAGAGATCCGCCACCACCCACTGGCGGCCGCGTCAGTGTCTTCTCGGCACTCCATGACCGAGCCCTGGGCGCCGGGCTTGGCATGAGTACGCTGGTGGCGGCCGTGATGATGACCACCCTGGTCGCCGGGCCGTTTTACCTGAGCCATGGCCTAGGGCTGGATCCCACGCCTATGGGCCTGGCCATGGCTGTCGGCCCGTGCGTCGCGGCGCTCGCGGGCATACCGGCCGGGCGCCTGACCGACCGCTGGGGCAGCTATGCCACGACGCTTGGCGGCCTGTTGTGCATGCTCGCCGGCTGCTTGATGTTGGTGTTGCTGCCCTTGGACGCTGCAGGTTATATCGGCGCGCTGGTGATCCTCACCCTGGGCTACGCGCACTTTCAGGCGGCCAACAACACAGCAGTGATGAGCAATCTGTCGGCGGATCGACGCGGCGTGATCGCGGGCTGGCTGAACCTGTCGCGCAATCTGGGCCTGATTATCGGCGCCTGGGCCCTGGGCGCGGTGTTTGCCTGGGGCACTGGCGATCTCCAGTCAGCCCTCCCCGCAGCAGTCGGCCAAGGCTTGCGCGTGACCTTTGCGGTGGCCGCAGGGCTGGTTGTGCTGGCGCTGCTGCTGGCCTTGGGGCGCCAGGTAAAAACGCTGCAAGCCACAGCGGCGCCTTGACAAGGGAAAATCGTAACAGCTATTGTCTGACAACCTGATCACCTAGGTTTTGCCATGCTTGAGCTTCAGCGTCCAGATTCCCTCGTTGTGCGTGTTGTCAGCGCCATACGGGCCGAGATTGACTCCGGACAACTGGCGCCCGAGTCGCGCCTGCCCACCGAGCAGCAACTGGCGGAACAGTTGAATGTCAGCCGTTCGGTGGTGCGCGAGGCGATTGCCCAGCTCAAGGCCGATGGCGTGCTGACCGCCCGCCGTGGCCTGGGCTCGTTTATTTCGCAGACCCCGGCCGGTACGGTGTTCCGCTTTCCGGAAAAGAATGGCCGACGCCCTGACCTCGCGCAAATGTTCGAAGTGCGCCTGTGGATCGAAACCCAGGCGGCCTCCATTGCCGCCCAACGCCGCGACGCCGAGGACCTGCAACGCATGAAACGTGCCCTGCAGGAAATGCACGATAAGCGCGCCGACTTTGAGGCCGCTGCACTGGCCGACGTGGAGTTTCACCGGGCCATCGCCGACGCCAGCAAAAACGAGTATTTCGTCGCCTTCCACGACTTTCTGCGCAGCCAGTTGGCCAGCGCACGCAAGACCGCCTGGGAAAACTCGGCGTCGCGCTTTGCCAGCGGCTCGGCGGATGCCACCCAGGAACACCAGGCGTTGTACCAGGCCATCGTCGACGCCGACCCCCAGGGCGCTGCCGCCGCCGCCGAGGCGCATTTGCGTGCCGCCGCCAAACGCTTGCAACTGGAGCTGCCGGCCACCCATTGATCCATCGAACACCTATAAAGCGTGCCCGCGGGCACGCTGTTTTTTTAACAAAAACATTAGTCTGACAACCTGATAAGCAGACTGAAATGTACTGATTTAGGTAGCCCACATGATTTATGACTTTTGCATCATCGGTGGCGGCATTGTCGGCCTGGCCACCGCGATGGAGTTGCTCAAGCGCCAGCCCAACGCGTCCCTGGTGATCCTGGAAAAGGAAGCGGTGCTGGCCAAGCACCAGACCGGCCATAACAGCGGCGTGATCCATGCCGGCATCTACTACGCACCCGGCAGCCTCAAGGCCGACCTGTGCAAGCGTGGCGCCGAGGCCACCAAACAGTTCTGCAGCGAGCATGGGATCAAGTTCGAGGTGTGCGGCAAATTGCTGGTGGCCTCCACGGCCCTGGAAGTGCAGCGCATGGAAGCGCTGTATGCGCGCTCGCAGCTCAACGGGATGAAGGTCGAGCGCCTGGACGCCGAGCAACTGCGTGCCCGCGAGCCGAACATTGTCGGCCTGGGCGGGTTGTTCCTCGATGCCACCGGGATAGTCGACTACCGCCAGGTCTGCGAAACCATGGCTGCAGTGATTCGCCGCAACGGGGGTGAGATCTGCCTGGAAAAAACCGTCACGGCGATTGCCGAAGACACCGACAAAGTCACCGTCAGCACCCACGACGGCGCCTGGCAAGCGCGGCACCTGGTGGTGTGCGCGGGCCTGCAATCGGACCGCCTGGCGACCCTGGCCGGGATTGATATCGACCACCAGATCATCCCCTTCCGTGGCGAGTATTTCCGCTTGCCGGCGTCGAAGAACAACATCGTCAACCACTTGATCTACCCGATCCCGGATCCGGAGCTGCCGTTTCTGGGGGTGCACCTGACCCGCATGATTGATGGCAGCGTCACCGTCGGCCCCAATGCGGTGCTGGGCCTGGGCCGGGAGAACTACAAGAAGTTTTCCGTCAACTGGAAGGATGTGGCCGAGTACGCACGCTT
Source organism: Pseudomonas sp. WS 5412 (assembly GCF_012985615.1). NCBI lineage: Bacteria > Pseudomonadati > Pseudomonadota > Gammaproteobacteria > Pseudomonadales > Pseudomonadaceae > Pseudomonas > Pseudomonas sp. WS 5412. The sequence goes on along the minus strand of NZ_JAARMB010000010.1, from coordinate 194,403 downwards.
CCCCGGCTTCTGGAAAACCATCTGGCAGAACCTCGGCTCCGGCAGCGTGGAAATGAAGAATTCGTTGTTCAAGTCCGGCTACCTGGAGCAATGCCGCAAGTACTGCCCATCCCTGGAACTCGACGACCTGCTGCCCTATGAAGCCGGGATCCGCGCCCAGGCGGTGATGCGCGACGGCAGCCTGGTGCACGATTTCCTGTTCGCCCAGACGCCGCGCATGTTGCACGTGTGTAACGCGCCGTCACCGGCGGCCACCTCGGCGATTCCGATTGGCGAAATGATCGCCGACCGCATGTTCACCCCCAACTAAACACCCCCCTGTAGGAGCTGTCTCGCCCCGCGAGGCTGCGATGACGGCGGCGCAGGCAACCAATGTATCGCCTGCCCCAGCGCTATCGCAGCCTCGCCAAGGCTAGACAGCTCCCACATTTGATCGCGTTCGCAACACCCTAATAAATATAATGACTGAGAAGGAAGTACAGCATGACGGCAAAAGCCCACAACCCGGCCACGGTGGAAACCCCGGTACAAACCAAGAAGCGCCTGCGCAAGGTGGCTGCTGCCACCATCTTCGGTTCGATGCTGGAGTGGTATGACTTCTACCTCTACGCAACCATGGCGGCGATTGTCTTTTCGAAGATCTTCTTTGATAACAGCGACCCGAAAACCGCGACCTTGATGGCGTTCTCCACCTTTGCCATCGGCTTTATCGCCCGCCCCTTCGGCGGCATCCTGTTCGGCTACCTGGGCGACAAGTTCGGCCGCAAACATGTGCTGGTGTTGACCTTCTGCATGATGGGCGTGTGCACCACCCTGATCGGCCTGATCCCCAGCTATGCCTCGATTGGCATCTGGGCGCCGATCATTCTGGTGTTTATCCGCATCATCCAGGGCCTGGGTGCCGGTGCCGAGCTGTCGGGCGCGGCGGTCACTTCCTACGAGCATGCTTCAGAAGGCAAGCGCGGCAGCCAGGGGGCCTGGCCGGCGCTGGGCTTGAACCTGGGCCTGCTGCTGTCGTCGCTGACCGTGTACCTGCTGACCATCAATGGCAATGAGTTCCTGTTGGCTGGCGGCTGGCGCATCCCGTTTATCTGCAGTATCGCCCTGGTGGGTGTGGGCCTGTGGGTGCGTAACAGCATCCCGGAAACCCCCGAGTTCAAAGAGCTGAGCCAGGAGCCGGCCAAGGCCAAGGTCTCGCCGCTCAAGGCCCTGTTCAAGAATGATCTCAAGGGCCTGGCGGTGGTGTTCTTCGTGGCCATTGGCTACAACGCCCTGAGCTACATCTTCAAGACCTTCTCCCTGGCCTATCTGACGCAGTTCAAGGGCGTTGATGTGCACGTCACTTCGCTGTCGGTGACCATCGCCAGCCTGGTGGCGATTGTCGCCGTGCCATGCTTCGGTTGGCTGTGTGACAAGTGGAGCAGCAAGTCGGTGCTGGTGCTGGGCGGCGTGCTGTCGCTGCTGTTCGCCTACCCGTTCCTGGCGCTGTTGAACACCGGCGAAAGCCTGATGATCTACCTGGCCATCGGGATCGGCACCGGGATCCTCGCGCCGATGATGTTCGCGCCACAGGGCTCGTTCCTCAGCCGTCAGTTTCCGACCCAGACCCGTTCTTCGGGTTTCGGTACCGGCCGTGAAATCGGCACGGCTATCGCCGGTGGCCTGGCGCCTTTGGGGGCCTTGTCGATGGTGGCTGCCTCGACCACTCACTCGACAGACGGCGTGGTGATCATTCTGGCCATCGCGTCGGTGCTGGTGGTGGTGTTTGCCCTGTGTGACCAGGGTCGCAAGCACTCGGCATTCAAGAACTAAGGGCAAAATATTGCCCAAGGGGTGCATCTGCGCCCCTTGATCGCGCATCATGGGCACTTTCATGCTCAAGGGAAACGTCCATGCGCGTTCTGTCATTGATGATGGGTGTTACCACGCTGGCCGCCAGTCTGGTGTTTTGTGCCACCGCGTCGGCGAGCGAAGAGAGTCAATTGATCGACTCGATCAACCAGTACCGCAGCCAGGTGCAGCGCTGTGGCGACCAGGGCTCCCAGGAGTTGCCGCCGCTGGCGGTCGACCCACGCCTGGTGTTGCCGGTCAATAATGTCGGCGATTTGCAGCAGGCCCTGGCCCAGGTGGCCTACCCGATGGTCAACGTGCAGGCGATCAGCCTGTCCGGGCCTCGCGACTCGCAATCGGCGATGAAAGCGGTACGCGAGAGCTTCTGCCGGGTGGTGCTCGACCCGCAATTCGTCGATATCGGCGTCAGCAACAATGGCCAGGACTGGCGCATTGTCCTCGCCCGCCCACTGTTGAGCCGTGGCTTGGCCAGCTCCCAGGACGCCGGCCCGCAGTTGCTGGAGATGGTCAACGCCGCCCGCAAACAACCGCGCCAGTGTGGTGAGCAGGCCTTCGCGGCCACCACGCCACTGGTCTGGAACGCCCAGTTGGCCAGCGCCGCCGACAGTCATGCACGCAATATGGCCAACCACAACTTCTTCGACCACCTGGACCGCGACGGTCGGACCCCGGGCGACCGCGCGGAACTGGCCGGTTATGTGGCGCAACAGGTCGGCGAGAACATCGCGGCCGGCCTGGACACGCCGCGCAAGGTGGTTGACGGCTGGCTCGCCAGCCCCGGGCATTGCGCCAACCTGATGAACCCACAATTTCGCGAATTGGGCGCCGCCTATGGGCTGGATCCGAAAAGCGATGCGGGGATTTACTGGACGGCATTGTTGGGCACGCAATAGCGTCGAAACGAACAAGGTATTGAGTCGATGACAGACTGGCTGCAAGGCGGCGGTGAGATGGCCGAACGGGTTCGCCGCCATGACTGGGCCAACTCGCCCCTGGGGCCAATGGAGCAATGGCCGGACGTGCTCAAGACCACGGTGTCCCTGAGCCTTGCTTCCCGTTTCCCCCAGGCGGTGGTGTGGGGGCCCGAATTGATCACGCTGTATAACGACGCGTTCATTCCGGTGCTGGGCAACAAACCAGAGGCCCTGGGTCAACCCTTCAGCACGATCTGGCAGGAAGCCTGGAGCCAGATCCGCCCGATCGCCGATGCTGCATTCGACGGCCAGGCAACGTTTATCGAAGACTTCCCACTGATCGTCGAGCGTGGCGCGGCGCCGGAACAGGCTTATTTCACGTTCTGCTATAGCCCGATCCGCGACTCCACAGGCAAGGTGGTGGGGATGCTCGACACCGTGACCGAGACCACCAATACGGTGTTTATGACGCGCCGCCTGGCCGTGCTGGATGCCATCAGCCTCGGTGTGGCCAACGCCACCGATCCGGCGGCGATCATGGCGGCCACCACGCGGGTGCTGGCGACCCACCTGAACCTGTCCAACTGTGCCTATGCCGACATGGAGGCCGACGAAGACGGTTTTACCATCCGCGGCAACTGGGCCGCAGAAGGCTCGCCCAGCATCGTCGGGCATTATCGCCTGACGGACTTCGGCCAATTGGCGGTCGAGCGCCTGCAGGCCGGCGAGCCATTGATCATCAATGACAACCTGACGGAACTGACGCCCGAGGAGGCCGCGACCTTCCAGGCCATTGGCGTGACGGCAACGATTTGCATGCCGCTGATCAAGTCCGGGCGCCTGACCGCGCTGATGGCCATTCACGACCGCGTCCCGCGGCGCTGGTCTTCCTACGACCTGGCGCTGCTGGGTGAGGTCACGGAGCGCTCCTGGGCCCATATCGAACGGGTGCGGGCCGATGCCATTGTGCGTGAGGGCCTGTCGGCGCTGGCCGATTTGAATGCGACCCTGGAGCAACGGGTCATGGAGCGCACCACCCTGCTCAACCAGACTGAAGCGGCGTTGCGCCAGTCGCAGAAGCTCGAAGCCATTGGCCAGTTGACCGGCGGCGTTGCCCACGACTTCAACAACCTGCTGACAATCATCCGCTCGTCGGTGGACTTCCTGCGCATGCCCAACCTGCCCGAAGAGCGCCGCGAGCGATACATGAGTGCGGTGACCGATACCGTAGAACGCGCCAGCAAGCTGACCAGTCAATTGCTCGCCTTCGCCCGGCGCCAGCCGCTGAACCCACAAGTGTTCAATGTGGGCCAGCGCGTGCAAAACATCGGCGACATGCTGGAGACGCTCACAGGTGCGCGGATCCACGTCCGCGTCCAATTGCCTGAACAGGCCTGTTACATCTGCGCGGATTCCAGCCAGTTTGAAACCGCGCTGATCAACATCGCCCTCAATGCGCGGGATGCAATGAATGGCCAGGGTACGTTGGTGTTACGCCTGGACCGGGACCAGCCGTTGCCATGCATTCGCGGGCATGGCGGCTCCGGCAAACCCTTCGTCGCGATCTCCCTGGCGGACACCGGCAGCGGGATTGCCTCGAGTACCTTTGAACGCATCTTCGAACCGTTCTTCACCACCAAGGAAGTCGGCAAAGGCACCGGGCTTGGGCTGTCGCAGGTATTCGGGTTCGCCAAGCAGTCGGGAGGCAATGTCGATGTCGCCAGTGTGCTCGGCCAGGGCACCGTGTTTACCCTGTACCTGCCGCAAGTGGAGCCGGAGACGATCCTCGACAACGTGGTCGAGACGCCGCTTGAACTGGCCCCGGACGCCGGGCGACGGCGCATCTTGATCGTGGAGGACAACCTCGAAGTGGGCCGCTTCGCCAACCAGATTTTGCAGGACCTGGGCTACCAGACGGTGTGGGCCACCCATGCCGAAGAAGCCCTGGAAATGATCGGCCCGGATGCCCGGGCATTCGATGGGGTGTTCTCCGACGTGGTGATGCCCGGCATCGGCGGCGTGGCGCTGGCCCGGGAGTTGCGCCGGCGCCGGCCCGATCTGCCGGTGGTCCTCACCTCCGGCTACAGCGAGGAACTGGCCAAGTCCGGTTATGACGGCTTTGAATTTCTCGCCAAACCCTACTCCGCCGACCAGGTCTCACGGGTGCTGGCCAAGGCTATGGCAAGGACTGAAGCCTAGGACGCGACCACCACCTGGTTGCGCCCCAAGGCCTTGGCGCGGTACAGGGCTTTGTCGGCAGTGTTCATCAAGTGCTGCAAGTCGTCGCCCACGGCAAGCGTCGAGGCCACCCCCAGGCTCGCACTCAACACCTGCACCGGGTCAATGGTCAAACCGGCAATGGCGCGGATCAGTTGTTCGCCGATGTCCCGTGCTACCTCAAGCGTGGTGTCGGGCAACAATACCGCAAACTCCTCGCCCCCCAGGCGGCCGTAGATATCCGTCTGGCGAAAGGAGGCGCTGATCACCTGGCCAATCTGCTGCAACACCCGGTCACCCGTCTGGTGGCCGTAGGTGTCGTTGATGGCCTTGAAGTGATCCATGTCCAGCATCAGCGCACACAGGGGCTGGTGAGTGCGTTTGCATTGGTCATACAGCACCTGGGCCTTTTCGAAAAACGCCCGGCGGTTCATCAGCCCGGTGAGTTCGTCGGTCTCGGCAGCGCGCGTGGAAATACTGTGGGCCCGCTCTATTTCGCGGGTCAGGCGAAAGGCCTTCTCCAGGGCCTCGGACAATTTCCGCGAGGCGCCTACGACAAAGGATGAGAACACCAGCACTGCGATAGCCATGCCCATTTGCATCTTGGAAGGTTGAAACAGCAACCACAGGGTGCACGGCAACAGCACCAGGGCCATGGACACCATGGTCATGTAGCGGTAGGCCGAGTAACACGACACCGCGCTGACGGACATCCCCACGGTAAAGAGGATGACCAGCGCCTGGGTCAAGCGGTCATCGGTGGGCATTATGGCAAGGGCGCCAGCGCCCCAGATCCCCGCAGAAAGCACCAGCGTAAGCCAATAATGGAGCTCCCAGCGGCGCGGCGTGCGCTCACTTCTGGGGCTGCGAAAATACTGGAAAAACATCAAAAAGCGCAGGAGCGACGAGCCGGACAGCAAGATCAGCCAGCCGATCATCAGGTCGCGATCAAGGCGGTCCCAACACAACCAGCACAACATGCCGGCGGCCAGATAGCTGCCGAAAACCGCAGAAAAGGATTGGCGAAACAACTGATGCAGGCAATCAGTCCGCACCTGCGCTTCGATGAAAAAATCCTGGTCCTGCTCACGCCCAAGGCCATTCATTTGATTCGCCTGATCAGTAGTGCCGCGACAAAATGGCATTGTGGCACCCTGCCAGTATCCAGAACAGCGAAATCCGCTGTAGATACCGCGTAAACACCCATGTTAAAGCCATCGCGCCTCTGTAGGAGCCGGCTTGCTGGCAATGGCGATATGACTGTGAGCTGCGACGCCGCGTCGCCCGGCGTCCACAGCTACTGCGGGTTTTCAATCCTGAGCCACGGCCAGCGGGCCTGATAGCTTCTGGCCTTCTGCTGAAACAGATCCGGCTGCGGGGTGATGGGGTTGAGCCGAAGTATTCCCTGTTCGATGTCGGCCAAACCGAAAGGCGCATAAATTTCGCCCGTGTCTACGGCCAAGGCGATGCAGGTGCCCGCCACCAAATAGCGATCCACCCCATCCATGGCCGAGTGCAACTGGGGATAAGGCATGCCGAACCGCTGCGGGTACCAGAGGTGCACACGCGCCTGGTTCTTCACTTCAATGTTCGCATGCAGGTCGCGGAAAAGTTCGGCGGCGCGCTCAATCACCGCATTCTCGGCTTCCCAGGACAGATCGGGATCGAAGTAGAACACGTCGTAATCCTTCACGCCCCAATCGGCGCTCAAACCGGCCTGATGATTCCACACCGCCTGGAACAGGCAACCGGCCGTCAGCAGGCATTGATCCAGGCCAAGGGCTGGCAGGCGCGCGGTCATTTCAGCATTGATGGGGTTGGTCATCGCCAACTCAACCAGCCTCTGGGTCGTCAGTCTCATGTGCAGTCTGTTGCCATTGCTCGTGTTGAGGGCAAAGGTTATACCAGGGTTTCGTTACCCCTTGAGCGCCGCCTCGATGGCCGCGATGTCGATTTTCACCATGCCCATCATCGCCTCAAACGCACGCTTGGCTGCGGCCGGATCGGGGTCGGTGATCGCCGCTGTGAGCACCCGCGGGGTGATTTGCCAGGAAAGCCCCCACTTGTCCCGGCACCAACCGCACGCAACCTCCTCGCCACCATTGCCGACAATCGCCTGCCACAGGCGATCCGTCTCGGCTTGGTCGTCAGTGGCGACCTGGAATGAAAATGCCTGGTTGTGCTGGATACCCGGCCCGCCATTGAGGCCCAGGCACGGGATCCCCATGACGGTGAATTCCACGGTCAGGACATCGCCCTGCTTACCCGCCGGATAGTCACCCGGGGCTGTATGTACGGCCTCTACGCTGCTGTCTGGGAATGTCGCGGCATAGAACCTGGCAGCGTCCAGGGCGGCGCCGTCGAACCAGAGGCAGATGGTGTTTTTGTGGGTCATCTGGATACTCCCAAAAAGGCCATTGACCGCTACAGTCTAGCCACGCCCGGAGCGGGCCCAGTGACGAGCAATCAGAGCGTACCGCACGACACCGACTTCATGCCCAGCCAGGCCAGCGCACGCGTGGCACTCATGGGCCGCGCGCAGAGGTAGCCCTGGCCCAGCTCGCAACCGAGCTTGAGCAAGCCCTGGCGCTGGCTTTCGTGCTCGACGCCCTCGACCACCACCGCCATATCCAGCGCTTGAGCCAATGCCAGGGTGCTGCTGATCACTGCACGGTTACGGCTGCTGGTTTCAAGGTCGCGGGCGAAACGGGCATCGAGTTTGATTTCGGTAAAAGGCAGTTGGCACAGACGCTCCAACGACGAATAGCCGATACCAAAATCATCAATGGAAAGGCCGGCGCCCATCATCCGCAAGCGAATCAAGGTTTGCAGCACCCCGGGCGAGACCTCCAGTAATCCGCTTTCAGTGATCTCGAAGGTCAGGCGCGAAGGCGGGATGGCGTAGCGCTCCAGCGCTGCGCACAGACGCGGGAGCAAGGACTTACAAGCCAGTTGCCCGGCCTCCAGATTAAACGCCAGAGAGAGCACATGCCCCTGCTCCTGAGCCGTCTGCAGGAACGCCAACGCCTGTTCCAGCAGGCTGAAAAACAGTTCATCCATCAAACCGAAACGCCCTGCCTGGGCGAGGAAATCAGCCGGGGGTAACACGCCAAACTGAGGGTGTTCCCAGCGCGCCAGCACTTCAAGACTGTCGCTTTTACCGGTCATCAGATTGAACTTGGGCTGGAAGAAAGACTTGAGCTCATCCCGTGCAATGGCGTGCTCCAAACGTGCTTTGCTCGCGCGGGTATGGCGCGCCTGCCGAGAGACGGGATGCCCGTTAGCGACCGTGGTTTCCAGGTATCGGGTCAACAGCGCCGCAATCGCCGCCGCTCGCACCGGAGCATCGACATATCCCAGGAAACTCACCCCCAGCAGGCCGAGCATCCGTTCGATGGCGTCATGCAGATCCTGGGCATGGCTACTGCAAATGATCATGGACCTGACCCACCGGGTGCGGCTGAGTGCTTCGAGGGTCGTCAGCCCTTGCAGTCCTTCCTCCTTAAGGGTGCACAGCACGATATCCACCGGCCCTGTGCGGTCGAGCAGCTCCAGGGCCGCGGCCACGTCGGCCACGCCCATCACCCACTCACACCCCGAGTCCTTGAAGACCTGAGTGGCAACGAGCTGCTTGAAGGGGTGCTCTTCAACGACCAGAACACGAATTGGTAGAAAGGACATGACAAATCACAGATGACATGAAAGTACGGCCATTCTCGTCTCGCTTCCTACCGGCGTATTTAGGAAAAGTCTTAAATGGAAAACGAAAATTTCCTGGTTTGGTCGCTGACGCCAAACGACCATAACGCCGCAGCTCAACGGCGGGAGCTGGCTTGGCAACCCCGCGTTGACGGTTCAGAGAGCGGTGGTTATCATTCTCCAAACCTACCGACCGGTAGGCAGTCATTATTGTGGAGTTTTTATGAATGCCCAACCCACCCACAGGGTTCCCCTGAGGCTGGCTATTGGTCTGGGACTGATCGGCGCCCTCGGCCCGTCGGCTGTCGATATGTACTTATCGAGCCTCCCGCAGATTGCCCGCGAGTATCAGAGCAGCTTCGCCAGCGTGCAGTTGACCTTGACGTTCTTCCTCCTGGCCATGGGTGCAGGCCAGTTGATCTTCGGGCCCATCGTCGATGCCTATGGCCGACGCCGCCCCCTGCTGGCCGGCCTGCTGTTGTTTACCCTGTGCTCATTAGGCGCGGCGTGGGCACCGACCCTTGAGACATTGATCGCTCTGCGCTTCGTCCAGGGGCTTGGCAGCGCCCTGACGCTGGTGGTGATCATGAGCATGGTCCGGGATGTCAGCGAAGGCGTGGCCGCAACCAAGCTCTTTGCGTTGCTGATGACCATCGAAGGGGTTGCGCCCATCTTCGCCCCGGCACTGGGTGGGATTATCGACACCCATTACGGATGGCGCGCGGTGATGCTGGTCCTCGCCGGTTTTGGCCTAGCCGTGCTCGGCAACAGTTGGCTGTCGCTGCCGGAAACCCTGGCCCCCAGCCAACGGGAACCGCTGCGCCTGGGCGCGGCGTGCCGGACTTACCTGACCATCGCCAGGGACCCGCACTTCCTACGCCCGACCCTCGCCGTGGCCGCGGTGTTCTTCTTTCTGTTTGCCTACATCGGCGGTGCAACCCTGGTGTATCAGCAAACCTATGGCCTGAGCCCGCAAGCGTTTGGCATGCTGTTCGGCGTCACGGGCGTGGCCATCCTGATCGGGGCCATGAGCGCCGGGAAACTGGTCAGCCGCCTTGGCTTGAGCCGTCTTTCCTTGATTGGCGTGTCGTGCATGGCGGGTGGCTCGGCAATCGCCCTGGTTTCCAGCGTTACCCTCCTGGGCCTGCCCGGTATAGTGGCGGGCATGGCCGTTGCCCTGTTTGGCCTGGGTATCGCTGAGTCCACGCTGATGTCGCTGGTAATGTCCTCGCAAAAACGCGCGCTGGGCTCCACCGCCGCACTGTTGGGGGCATTTCAACTGTCGATCTCCGCCAGTGCGACGCCGCTCTCGGCCTTGGCGCTGACCTATGGACCAGTAGCTTGGGCCGCGTTGCTGCTGGCCAGCGCGTTGCTGACTTGCCTGCTGACCACCATCAGCCTCCCCCGGGGTGCAGGGCAAACCTATGACCTGACCGGGCATTGATCAAGGAGCAGCACCATGACATCCACCATCCTGACCTCGGCCGCCGAACGCATCGCGCAACTGGCGCTGGAGCAATTTGCCGAGCATGGTTACGACGCCGCCTCACTGAATGACATCGCCGTTCGCGCAGGCATCAAGAAGGCTTCGCTATACGCGCACTTTGCGAGCAAGGACGCGCTCTACGTGGTCGCACTCGAACTCGCCCTACGGGCCGAGCTCGATTACGTGCAAAGCCAATTTGCGAGGAACTCACGATCGATCAAGGCCCCCGGCGAGGTCTATATCAACAACCTGCAACGCCGCCACAGCGCCAATCAATCCCTGCGGTTCTTGTTACGGGCCGCGTTCTACCCGCCGACGCCGCTGAGGGACGTGGTCATGTCCGGGTTCAATGACTACATGGCGACGATCCGCGGCCATTTCCAACAGGCGCTGCTTAAGGCCTATCCGGACGTAGACGAACAGGCCATGCAAGTGTTGGCAGAGGCTTACCTGGTGATGATCGACAGCCTGCATGTAGAACTGACCTACGGTGATGCGCCGGCCTACGCACGCCGCCTGGAGGCGCTGCAACGGTTGTCGCGGGCGGTGGGTTACGATGAGATTATTCTTCGGTTACGGGGGTAAATACCTGAACGGCCTCGGCAGATTCAAGTTCCGTTTTGGTTCTCATCGGAATGACGCCCAGGCCACTTCCCGAATCGAATGTTCTAAACATAGGTGATCGCACGATGCTATGCGTTAAACGGCGGCTACAAGGCCGGTAGAGTGTCCACCGTGGTGATGCGCCGCCGAGTCGAATGCCCCCCAGGAAAATGTAGATCACTGATATGGCGGGCTTTTTTTCAAAGCTGGCGCACGCATTCCAACAGAAAAAGAGCGCATGCAAACTTGCGCCAAGGTGCCTGGATCTATATATTCCCTAGCCTGCTGCACCGCTCAAGCGCTTTGTTCGACAACGCCCCCTTGAGCAGCTTCATCGCGCTGCCGCCCGAATGGCGAAACTGGTAGACGCATGGGACTTAAAATCCCCCGCTCGTAAGGGCGTCCCGGTTCGATTCCGGGTTCGGGCACCATAGATATCAAGGGCTTGCATGATGAACTTCATACAGGCCCTTATCTTTTCTGTTCCGCAATTCTACAAGCTGTTCCGCAATTATCCCTTCCCCGGCGTCCTGCCGACCGCTCACAATCCACCACCAAGCAACCCAACTGCTACGCTGTTCACTCCAAGGAGGAACACCGATGCCGAACTCTGACCTGCTCCCTTCCCTGCTGTCCAAAATCAATGAGAACCAACTCGCCCTTGAAGCGGCCATCATGGAACTGACGAGCTGGGTTGACCAGCAAGGCGGCACCGAAGTAGCCGACAACGTTCGCGGCGCGCTGGACACCATCGACCGCAACGAAGAGTTCATCAAGCTAACCTTGGCCGTTCTCAACGCTCCCTGACTGATCGTCGGGAACACCTGCAGTTCGTCGCCTCGCAACCTCAGTCCGCACAAATCTCGATTACTGTATGAATGTACAGCTTTCGAATTCCCCAACCATGAACATCGATGAAGACACCTGCGAGTGGCTTGGATGCCCTACGCCTCTAGAAATGCACAAACAACACGCGCTGCTCCTAGAGAATGAGATTCAGGAACTGCAACTGCAGCTTCGCAAAGCCAGAGAGGACATCTACGGCTTGGTGCGAATGCACGCTGAGTTATCTACCGAGCGCGACAAGCTTCGGGCAGAGCTCAAGGCGTCAGATAGCGCTCTTTCTAGCTGCAATACAGACCTGGGTTTTGTCACAAGCAAGCTCAATTCACTTGAATGGGCGCTTGCGCGGGCTACAAACGGGGCCTGGGGAAGCACCCCCATGAAGATTCTGCCGAGTGATCTAAGCTGAAGTTTCTACCGAGGGCTTGCCGATGTGCGGAAGACTTTCACAGTACAGCGGAATTCATGACTTCGTTGCGGTACTGAGCATGCCCGACGCCCTGGCAAACTCAGTGGGTGAGGCACCCCTTGAGCGGTACAACGTGGCACCAACCACCCAGGTCGCCCTGCTCCACCAGCAGGATGAAACGCTGCACGCAGACCTAGTGCGGTGAGATTGTCGGCCGCACTGGGCCAAGGACCGTGCTGCGCCGATAAACGCCCGCGTAGAGAAAGTGGCCCACGGACCATTCTTCCGGTCGAACATCAATCCACTATTTGAATTTTCTCAGGATAGCCTAGCGATTCTCCATCCATTGCTTCGCCCTCCAAATAAACATGCAAGTACGGTCCAGCCTTAAGCACTGCCGAAACCTTTCTTACCTCACCATTTGAAAATCTCACTAACGCACCAACCTTATACGCCTCAAGATTAGCTCTTTTATTTTCAACAAAAAAACCAGCAACAGACCTTGAAAAACCATTAACCCAATTAACATCGGTTAGATTTACCGCCGTCGAAGAAGGTTCCTTTTTCAAAGCCGCTTGATCGGCATATACATTACCGAGAACAATTACCGGGAGTAAAAAATATACTGCAACCAACGCTCGCGGGACAGCTAACGACTTGCCAGCCGATTCATTAGAACCCTTTGATAGAAAACGTCCAGAGTGTCTATAGCTGTCAACTTTCTTATCGACAAGAAAATACACCACCAGCCCAAGAGCGCAAGACACCACCGCCACCCACGACCCCATACCTATAAAACCAAAATACTGAGAATGGGTTGCTGCGTATTCTTTGAAAAGCAGCAATATAGGGAAGTGCAAAATATAAACAGGATAAGACAACTCGCCAACGAGCCTATCCACCTTATTATTCTTAGTGTATTTAAAAAGCACAGGAATAGACATGGCAAAAAACAACAGGTGAGCAAACGGCATAATGGTTACGGCGAAGGATATGGCAAAGATTGTTCCAACAGCCACTAGGTAATTTGGTTCCTGCAGTCGCTTACTCATATGATAAGCTAAGGCCCCACCACCAAAAAACATAAATGAAGACGGGTAAAAATAGTAATTAAAAATCACTTGCCCAGCAGTACTTAAATCTACAAAACCTGCATCAAACAACGAAAACTCTTTTACAGGAAACGACACACCGTTAAGTAACAACAAGTAGACGCATCCGACCATAAAAAACAAATACGTTTTCGTTTCAGACTTCAAGATAAACGGCGCAACCAAATAAAAACCCAACTCCAAGGCCAGCGACCAAGCAGGCGGATTTATTGTCATTGCAACTGAATCACCGCAGATGCCAGCTGCAGTCTTCATACAAAAAACATAAGACAAGTCCTGACCAAATATAAAGAGATTCTGAAAAACAAAATAAAATTTAGCTCCTAAAGACAGCCCTCCGAAACGGTCTGCTATTGCAGCAAACGAAACAACAAGAGCCAAAACAAGCCCAATATAATAAGTAGGGAACAATCTAAACAACCTACTCTTATAGAAAACAATTGGACTTATCTCTTTGTACTTCTCGTTCAGGACCATAGCCATGTAAAATCCTGAAATTATAAAAAACGCACTAACTGCATATAATGGATTAACCCCAGCAAATCCAAAAACAGAGCCACCAGCATGCCCTGCAATTACAGATAGCGCTAAAAACAATCTTAAAAAACCCATTAAAACACCCACTCCAAAAAAGAAAAGCCACCCGCAATGCAGACTATTTTTTATTAAAGCTGGCCAAGTCACTTATAAGACATCACCACATCCCTGTTTAAAACGGTATTATTTACAGTAAAATTATTAATTTACATATACGAATAGCCGCGCGAGGATATCATCACTCTTCTCCCGCGTCGATTGTTCGGGCAGACCTACTTTTCCCAAATACAGAGCGGTGAGCTGGATGTCGGTGAGGGTTTCAGAGCGGCACATTTTCTAACGCTCAGAGACCCTATACGAACAGGGCGCCTCTTTGAACTGGCTCACGAGTTCTTCCAGGTGGCGTCTCCACGACGCGATAAAGTATCACTGCATCCGTTGACATCGTTGGGGCTTCAACGGAAGGTGACCGGGTCAGGCGTTGACGCATGCTGCCCGGCCGCTCCTTTTACTTCGCTGTAGAGACTTCTTTTGCGTAGGCCTGACACGCCCGCAGCGCAATCAATCCTCGGTCGCCGGCATCGGTGATGGCGATAATTCGTTGAGCATGCGCTGGGTCAAGTTGGGCTCGACGGGCTGCATGAACCACGCCGATGGCGCCGGGGGCGGCAGGCACGTTGCAGCCACTGGCTGAATCCGTGGCGTCGAGAAGGACTGACAGCCGCACATCAGCAGTAGCAAGGCGGCCACGCAGCAGAGCCTGGTTGCGTTGAGCATCGGAAAGTTCTCGGGTGTGTTGTTGATCGGAGGTGGCCAGCGTCCTCTCCAGGGCCAGGCGCCTGTCCTGCTCGTCGCGCACTTGCTTGATGGCCACAGCGCTGATCCTGGTCAGTTCGCCCTGGTGCAGGCCGGCCTGCTCGGCCAACCTCTTGCCCATGCGCCAGTCCTGTACCTGCCAAGTGCCGCCGGCGCTGATCGCCATCGCCAGCAGGATTGCGGCTAGGATCTGCCCGGGCGTCATGCGAGCACCTTCTGCGCCTGGGCGTACAGCGGCTGGCGATCCTCAAGGCCATTGACCCCGCCATTGACCCGGCGGGTGATCTTCACGAACTCCCCCTTATCTGCCAGGGTGTTCAGGCCTTTCGTCGACCAGAACCACGCCGCCGACATTGCGGCGTGCTGCGGCTGCTCCAAAAGCTCGGGCTGATTGATCAGGTCCAGGCCCAAGGCCTCACCGCACGCCGCGTAATTGGCCCGGCCTGTGATCTGGATCAGCCCCCGGCCCCGATACTTTGATCCATCCCCTTTAACGGTGTTGCCCAGGTCAGCACGGCCTTCATATCCGACTTGCTGCGCCGTGGGGCCCCAGATCTCCCGCACATCGCGCAACTGGCACGACTCATGTCCGACCTGGGCGATGAACGCCGCAATGCGAGCAATCGTGACAATTCCGTGTTTGCTCATGGCCGTGTTCAGCACAGGAACAAAAACGCCGGCTTGGCGGCCGGCGTTCGGGAGAATCCGCAGCAACTGCTGCTCGGTGATTGGCATAGCTCTCTCCTGGCAAAAATAAACCCGCTCGATGGCGGGTGTGGTCGACGACGGCGCGGCGTTACGGCGCGGCGGGCCAATCAATGGCGAGCGGGTAACCTTCCTGTTCGGGCACGCGGTTCAGGGCCACGCGATATTTCTTCCAGGCCTTGAGGGTAGCCAGCTCTGCTTCGGTCCCTTCGTCGATATCGACGGCGTCCTGAAGTGGCGCGATTGCGTAATCCGCCTCGGCTCGCAGGTGCGCGATCTGGGTTTGTGCAGCCACCACAGGATCAAGCGCCGGCGACGGCAACTCTTCCTGTGGGGGAAGATCCGGCACCAGGATGTGCAGCGTGATCATGACCTTCAGATCGTACGGCTCGCCATCTTTGGTCACGGTGACCGTGAGTAGGTCGTCCTCAAACGAGATGTTCACCTCGGCGGGGCTATCCGAGGGGTGAAGCCCGTAGCCCCAGCCCTGATCGAGCGGCGGGAATGGGACCATACCCTGGGTGCCGGTGACGCAGTAGACGCCCACGTCCTTGCGATAACAGGTCACCTCGGTCCCGCCCAGCGAGACGAAATCGAACTTTTCACCCGTGCCGGTGATGTTAATTGCTGCTCTTGCCATGATCAGATCGCCCTCAGCGTGTTGTCGGCCATACGAGTGGTGTTCCCGGTGTGATACACCTGCACCCAAGGGGCGAAAGCACCGAATGCAGATCGAAAGAAGAGACGGTTATCGCCGTTGTAAATCATCAGTTGGGCTCCCACCAAACCGCCCCGCCTGAGGTTGATACCAGTTGCGTTGACCGATTCTCCTGTGCCGCCAGGAGAGACAGCGTTGCCCGCGATGAACGCGCTACCAAGATTGTTATAAGCATCGTTCCAATCAGAGACGATTACGCAATCTGCGCCAACGCCAAAATCTCCGACTTTCAACACCCGGCCACCCGTGGTGTCGCTATTACCCACGGTCAAGGACGCCGTTGCAGCAGTGCCCAGCCCTAGGCCCGCGCGAGCCTCAACCTGGCTTCTGCCACCCGTACCCCCCTTGGACACCGGCACGACGTTCTCCGTCGATACGCTACCCAGGCCCGCGAGCGTTGCGCCCCACTGCTGAACAAATTGGTTCACTGCGTCGGCCAGGGCTTTGGGGTATCCGTTAACGGGCACAATCCCGTACCCGGCGCCGCCAACGGCCGGCCCACGGTATGCCGGGGAGATCGACAACGAGGCATCGCTTGCAGGGTTGATCACTTGATAGATGCCCTGGTCAGGGCCAACGAACATATCCCCGGCACGGCAGTTCGAGAACTTGGTGCCGACGCCCGTTACTGTCGGGCTCCCGTTCTGCACGCTCACAGTCCCTTCTGAAAACCAAGAAGCCATAGGTTTCTCCAGTTGAGTGCCCATATCAGCACTTGAAATTAGTTGTAGTAACGTTCTATTGGAAACTTGCAGACGGGAATACTTAGACAAAAACCATCTGAGCCCTGCCAATAAAATCGTTCTAAGTAGTGCCTCTGATTAAAGATCTGCAACACCGGAACCCCACCCTCTAAAATTGTGATGCCCGCATATTTTGAGTCGTTTGCAAACCACATTATTCCTCGATCAAGGCTCGACACGCTTATAAAGTCGTCAGTATCTACCGTTACATCGCTGTAGTAGATATCTACGAAACGTCCTCTGCCTACCGTCCAACTCTTTGAAAACTTCCCATAACGAACAACCCTATCACTGGACACAAACATGATCCGGTTTTGCGCATCGCGCACTTCAAGTCCGTATTCAGATGAGCTGCTTTGGTCGGAATATTTGCAAGACACAAACTCCATTAAATAGTCTTGCAACACGCTTCCGCCCCGAACTGCTGATGTGACATGAAAGCCGGTCCAGTTGCCGGAAGATCCTTCAATGGAGGTATACAGCCCAAGGCTGGCGTGTGATGCCGATATCGTCCTCAAAAATATTTGGGGCGGTTCCACGGTGCGAATAGGTTTGGCAAAGGTAAACTGCCCTTTGCCTTCCTTGTCAGTGTAGCGAGACTGGATTTTGAACTGCCCTCGCTCGGAGAACACCAGAACTTTGTACACGCTGCTGATGCTGACAGATCCGTGATCGTTTACAGCGACAAAACCGTAGTCATCCATATCAATTTACCTTGACCACTTCTACGACGCTCTCCACAACATTGCGCGTCCACATCTCGCGGTTTTTCCCGCCACCACCACCGTCCGGCTCGCGGTAATTGATTTGTGTGTAAATCGCAATTCTTGTCCCACCCAAGTTTGTGTAAGTCGGTAAGCCACCCCAAGTATCAGGGTAACCAGGCTGATCATACGGCGCGTAAACTTTGGGGGTGATCGTGACAAAGCAGGTGGCAGGGTCATAACCTGGCACATCCATAAGGATGTACTCGTAGTTAGACCCCCTCCCCCCACCAGTCGCGGCAGGAACTATCATCACCGCTAACTTTTGCAGGGTGAAATCTTCAATCCCCAGAGTTTGAACTTCGTTTTCATCAAAAACCCAGAAGCCATACTCCACGGTAATACCTCCAAAAGTAATTAGCTTGGCGGTGTGAGCCTGCCGTTCATTGTTCTGCGCTTGTAGTTGCCGTCATACACTGCAAGGCCATCGCTGTTGAGCAAGATAGATCCATCTTCATGCTCACTACGGAAGACGAGTTTCCCTGCCGGAACGTTGATCTCAAGTAGAGGCCGCCCTTGCGAGTCAACCGCTGGAGACCGGATGTTCATCCCTAGGATGATCTCCTGGATAAGCGCCTTGCTGATGATCGCGGTGTTGAACACAACCTGATTGTTCTGGACCACAAACATCGGGATAACTGTTCCGTCGATCTCGTTCACGACTGCAAAGCGCTGCGCGAAGATCAGGAACTCCGACTGTTCACCATCCGAACCAAACGCCAACCCGGTCACAACCTTCCGACCACCCACAATGGTTTGAGCCTTCATGGTGGTCTGGGCAGACACCTTACCGTCGAGCTGGACCACGGTCTCGCTGACGGCCTGCACTGATGCACTGGTCTGGCCGATGCTCGACTGCAGGGTTTCTGTCCTCTTGGCCAGCGCCTCAGTCGCAGTAGCCTGGACCTTCTTCTCAACCTCAAAACTGGCCGTCGCCTCCCAGGCCTTGATAGCGCCGGCAAGATCGCCGGCACCATCATCGCCGCGCACCGAAGCCCGCAGCGCCTCATTGCTGGACGCTTGAGACGTGACCTTCCCGTCGAGGTTGGTGACCTTGGTGTCGAGGCCGGTGATTGCCTGCGCATTCCCAGCGACCTTCCCTTCGGTCAACTCCAGGTCGCTTTTGAGCTGAGTCAGTTGGGTGGCTGCCGTCTGCTTGTTATTGGCCACCACCTGCTCCAGCACGGTCAGCCCGGACTGGTTTGCCCCCACCCGCGCCTCCATCGTGGTGAGTTGCCGCGCCATTGCATCGCTTTCCGTGGCCCGGGTGCGCTTCTCAATCCCGAGGTCAGCGGTCGATTGCCACCCTTTCACAGCGTCCGCCAGGTCACCCGCGCCATCACCACCACGGGCGGCCGAGCGCAGCGCCTCTACCGATGTAGCCGTGGCCACCGCCTGGCCCTCGATCTCTTCGATCATGCTGGTGACCAGTTGAACCTGCTGGGCCAGCGCGTTGGTGGTTTGCAGGATCGTGCCGATGTCCTTCCAGTACAGCGGGTTTGGCGGCGCTTCGCCGGCCGGTACCGGGCCAGTCGCCTGGTACAGGTGCCCATCCTTTTGCGTGAATGCGCCGGCGCCGTATGGCTTCGTCGGGTTGTATGGCTCTGCCCCGGTGATCTGCCCCAGCAGCCCCTCCAGCTCTGCCTTGGCCTCTTTCAGCCGTTCGTTGACCGATCCGTCGCCGTCCCCCGAAATCAGAGCGATCTCCTCTCGTAGGCTTGGATACAGCGCGCCCTTGCCGATCTTGCCAGCAAAGTACTTGTCGTACTCGGTCTGGTCCGAGCTGGCCTGGCCATTGACCGCGCCAGGGATCGGGAAGAACGGCCCGACGTTGCCGGTACGGTCCACCAGGCGCGCCCAGAAGAACAGGCTCGCACCCGCCAGCAGGCTGTGCATTTCGTGCGTGGCCTGCGGGTAGCTGAAGTCGCTCAGCTTCTTGGCGGTCTCCAGATCGGGCGACTCGCTATACCAGACCTCCGTGCGCTGGGTGTCCTCAGCACCTGGTGGAAAGCCCCACTGGATGCCGATGCCGTAGACCAGGCTGGTGGTGGTCAGGAACGCCACCGCCGGCGGCAAGCCTACCTTACCTTCCAGGTTGGTCAGGTTTGAGTTCTTCCAAATCGAAGAAATCTCAAATGCGCTCACTGAACGCACCCGGGCCAGATAGGCGCCCGAGTAGATGCCCGTAACGTCCACGCTCGTCGAGCCAGTGCGCTGCAGCTTGATCCAGTTGCCGTTGTCCTTGCGCCATTCCACGTCATATGCGACCGCGCCAGCTACGGCGGGCCAAGAGAGGTTCATGGTGCTGATAGAGATACCCTGGTCCACGGAGTCATTCGAGGAGATGCTGACGCTCGCCGGCGCCGGAACCACAGTGATCGGCACAACGCTGATTGGGCGTTCTTCCAGGCGGGCACCGGTGTCGATGTGCGCGAATTTACTTGGGTCGTACTGCACGGCCGAGATTTCAAAGACGCCGGGCTCCGGCCGGGCCACACTCACCACCCTGTACAGCGGGATGGCGAGGTCGTCGGCATCCAGCGCCCACACCAGTTCGGGCTCGGGCGCAACGGAGTAGGCAACGGTAACGGTGACCTGCCGGCCGCTGACCAACTGCACGGTGCGCCCCTCGCACTTGCCGTCAGGCAGGTTGAGGATCAATCGGTCCCCGGGTTTGGCCTGAGTATCACGGTCCAGTTTGATGACCTTGCCGTTCACCGCCGAGATGCGCCCGCCCACCGGCCGACCGGCCAGCAGTTCGTCGGCGATCGGGATCACGTAGCCAGGCAGCGGAATGCGCCCGTCGAGGCCCACTTTAAAGGTAACGGCCCGGTCCTTGGAGTTGGTGAGCAGCGCCCATTTACCGCGGCGCTGGGCCTCCGACTCGCGGTCACATGCAATAGCGCTGATTTCAAGCGGGTTATCGCCGTAGCGACGCTGCAGCTTCTGGTCAGTGACAGAAGTGACGTCGGTATCGTGGTTATTCTCACGGTTGTCGTAGCTGACCAGGGCCCGGCTATAGCGGGTACGCTCCGACGCGCTGGAATATGTGAACTTGCCATCAATAACGTTCGCGCGGGTGTAGGCGAAGTCAAAGTCCGTAGCGCGCGGCATATCCGACAGGGTGAAGACCTGGCCCTGAGCCCAGTAAGTCATGCCCCGATAGATCGCTGAGATATCACGCAGCAGCGACCACGCGTCAGCCTTGCTCTGAAGGTTGAGGTTGCAGATAAAGCGCGGCTCCATGCCACCCTTCCCATCCGGCACCTGCTGGTCGCAATACTGCGAGATGCGGTACAACTCCCACTTGTCGACCATCCACGGCTTGATGCGGCGGCCCAGGCCGAAGCGGTCGTTCGTGGTGATGCCGTAGGTGTGCCAGACGGGGTTGTCCGTCCAAGCCTCTTTGAAGGTGCCATCCCACACGCCTGTATAGCTGCGAGAGCGCGAGTCGTAGTTGCTTGGAACCTGCCATTTTCGGCCATCACACACAACAGTCACGGCGGGAATGCTGCGGAACTGCTCAGCGGAGAACTCGATGTAAAGTAGCGCGGTATTCGGGTAGCGGATCTTCGCGTCGATCACCTCCGTGAAGCCGGCAATCTGCATTGTGTCGGAGATTTTGTTGTTGTTCTGATTGATCGTCAGTCGGGTGATGCGCATGAGCCAACCGCTGGCTGCCTTAGGCAGGTCGATTCGGCGAGTTCGCTCGTACACAGTCGTGGTCTTGCCGTCGACGGCCTCGCTCAGCACCTGCTGGTAGGCGCCGCCATCGGTGGCCACTTCGACCTTGTATTCGATCCGGTAGCCATTGATATTGCCACTCGCATCCACGGACTGGAGCGCCGGCCAGGCGAAACGTACCCGCACGGCAGAAAGCTGGATGTTGCTGATCGCTCGAACCCAAGGCGTACCGCTACGTAACTCGGTGCTGATCGTCGTTTCGTTCTCGATCGACGGAATGCCCCGGATATAGGCCTGGTCCACCGCTCCGGTACGCCACTCCCACTTCACGTTCGGGAAGTTCGTGTTGCCTTGGGGGTCCTGCAACGGGGTACCGTCGAGGCGGATGTCGCGATCCGTAGGCGTGCCTTCAAACTCGCCCTCGCCTACAGCAATCAGCATCTTTGCAATGGCTACTGAGCGCAGACTGTCCGGGGCCTCAGTTGGGGTTTTAGGCTTTGCTTCACCACCCTTGGCGCCGCGGATATCAATTTTGCGTACTGCGCCCATGCTTTCCTCCAGGCAATAAAAAACCGCCTCAATGGCGGCTGCGGTACTTCACGTGCGGGCTACATTTGGTCTTCGGCGTAAATCGCTGCACTAATGATTGCCCCACCCCAAGGACGTCGTCCTGCGCACAGAGGGACCGGGTTTCCGGACGCCGTGGTGTTCTTGGCGCTACCGAAAGCATAGCCCGGCGTGTTCTCTGGCGCGGCGCTGGTCTTGAGGCCGCCGGCCTGGGGACTGAGCATTTGGATTACGCCGCCAAGTGCAAGGGAGGCCCCCATCATCATCATTCCAGAAGTAAAAGGTGTGGCTGTGCCGCCAGAGGCATAAGTCAATACCGCCCCTACCGCAAGCAAAACAACGCCCACGATTGTTTGAAGTACACCGCCACGCTTGCTCCCGCAGATGACCGGGGCAATACGAATATCTCCAGCTCCGCCGTAGCTAAGCTCTTTTTCTTTGAGGTTCTTGCTCCCGCGAAATACAGCAAACTCAATACCTCTCGACTTTGCATTTGAGATGAATCGCTCAAACCCAGGAATCTGCACACAAAGCGCTTTAATTGCCTCGGCGGGCGATCTGACGGAAAGCCGGAAAGAGCGCCCGAATTGGCGAAGTTGCCCATACAACAAGATTGTCGTCATCCGCTGATATTCGATAGCGAGTGCGGCCATAACTTTTCTCCAGATAATAAAAAACCACCCGAGGGTGGTGTGCATGCCTGATCTGGCGGTCACATGGATGTTGGCTTGATATCAAGGCCGACTTCGGTGTCACCGCCTATCCTGAATTTGCCTCAGTATGA
Organism: Pseudomonas sp. WS 5412; assembly: GCF_012985615.1. Lineage (NCBI taxonomy): Bacteria > Pseudomonadati > Pseudomonadota > Gammaproteobacteria > Pseudomonadales > Pseudomonadaceae > Pseudomonas > Pseudomonas sp. WS 5412. The sequence goes on along the minus strand of NZ_JAARMB010000010.1, from coordinate 171,951 downwards.
AGGCACCCATTGATGCGATAACAGTCGCTAGCGCCAGATGCAAAAAGCCCAGCGCTAGCTGGGAGGTTGGCTACCACAAAGCAACTCGAAAGCTACTGATACCTCGAATGCTCGCACGCAGCCTTCAATCGTTGCATCACATCCGGCGCCATGGGCGCGGTTATCATTGATCTGTAGCTCATGCACTCTTGAGTTTCGTGGGGCTGCGGAACATCAACGTGACTCGACGCGCACCCCGCCAGCATCGCCACCGCCACCACTGCTATCAAAATCCGCATATCAAGACCCTGCCTTAGACAAACAAACTCTCTCCCCTCCACCATATGCAAACTAGAATCACTAGGAGCTTCACTTTATAACATTTTGGCGTTGCACATGAGAGAGCCAAATTTTTGGATGGTAAGAATCCAATGCAAGGGATGTAGCTTTCTCGCCGAAAAGTAGATCAACAGCACCAACTGCCGTCCCCGCCGCAAAACCCAAAATCGGATCAGGTATCATAGTTCCGATGGCGGTACCAAATCCAGTGGAGGATCCGAACCTGAGCCAGTTCGTCCAAGCGCTTTTAGAGGGAAGTAATTTTTCAGCATTATCATAGGCCGAGCGAACATCCAGATCGGAAGTAAGATTAGCCGCAAGCCAACTCCTCAAGTCGCCAGCCTCATCGCTCAACACAGCCTTTACGACAAGCTTAATTTCATCATCGGTTCGATGGACCGGTTTACGACCGGGTTTCTCAAAAGATGGTAAACCCTCGATTTTATGGAGATCTTTAATTACTTTTTGCGACTTCAAGTAAGCCGACTCTTCGTCAAAGATATTATTATTAAGGGTTGGAAAACAGAGTTCCAAAAGCGTAGGAAGCTCGGAGTCCATCTCCATTGCTGGAACACCCACCGCAAGTAAATCATTCATTCTTGCTACGCCGAAAATAGCACCTGTGCGGTAATAGCGTGGCATACCGACAGGATAAAAATGGCTATACTTATTATTCCCAGCAAATCGATCAAAGGAATCATCAACTTGATTCTTGGCAGGCAGCCAGTTCGAGTAGTCGGAAATTAATGGATCGAGAAAAGTTTTTTCAATCTGCTTAAATAATAATTTTCGATCGAGATGTTCTCGAAAAACCTCTTTACTCTTTACACCTTCAAGAAATTCATCTCGATCAAATCTGTTCGGCTTGTTTTTATTTGCATATTCCATTGAAAAGCCAGGGCAAAATCGCAGTCGCCCCTCACTGATCAAGGCAATTAATTGATCAGTCCCAAAAGTATCCTCCAGCTCACTTAGAGACATAGCGTCAAGTGGAACCACTACTTCATTATGTACAAGCAAGCAATCTGCAATGTACCCCAAGGAGTCAGAAATCCCGAGAGTTAGATCAGCAGCTATACCTAGTTTAGCAGGCAGGCAAAACTTTTGTACGCCTGAGTTCGCGGTCATTGAGTATCTCCTTCCATGGCTTCGGGGCTAGTATATTTATGAGCTGTAGGCATCCGATAGGCATTTTAATCATAAATTCTCTTCGGTACCTAAATCGGTTCCACTATATCGTTTCGTGCTCGACGGGTGTAAGTGGTACGCATGTATCTTTGTGCCTAAGGATCAGGCTTGTTCTGTCGAGCCATGGGCCGCCGAACACCAAAATTTCAGATGGCCGACCGTACATGTGGTGCAACATGAATGGCCCGGGCCCGAATACATTCGACTCTTCGCCAAGTAGCGTCGGGTCGGTGTCCAGATAGATCCCAGCATGGTTCGGGTGAACCGTCCGCCCAATTGACATGACGATCATGTCGCCACGCTGCGGACGGTCGACGCGCACAAAGCCGGCGGCCTCGTAGTGCTGTTCATACAGGCTGGAGTTCTCCGCGCTCTCCCACCAGCCATCGGTGCGCTGGAAGGCTTCGAACTCCAGCCCCCACTCACGCTGGTACCAATCAGCGCAGACCTGCCAGCAGTCCCAGGCGCCGTGTACGAACGGACGATTGAGCAGCGGCGTGCTGCCGCTCGGGGTGATCGTTCGCAAATCCCCCTCGGGCCACGACAAAATGTGCCAGGGCAAGGCCGTGGCCTCGCACATGGCCAGGTCATGAGGTGAGGGCCGGCTGGTGGCGTCCGGGTGCGAGTGGACAATGCCGATCACCTCACCAAGGTCTTCCGCCGCGGCGTAGTCCTCGGGATCGAGCCGAAACTCTTCGTTCGGCTCCGTGGCGGTGTTCCGGCACAGAAAATACTTCTGCTTGCGCCCGATGGCGAGCAGTAGGCCGCAACATTCTTTCGGATACTGAGCCGCCGCGTGCGCCTGGATAGCCGCAATGATGTGCTTGCGCATTGTCAGCTCCGGGCAATCAGGGAAACGGCGGGAAATCCACCGAAGGACAGTTCGTTGTTCTCGCCGAAGCGCAGCTTGCAGGACGACAAACAGCCCTTGCACTGGTCAAGCGCGGAGTCATCAGTGGGGTTGTCCTCATCGTCGAACATCGCCGCACCGGTGTAGCCACAGTCTGGCCCGCGATAGCCATTGGTCATGGCCCAGTGGCAGAGCGTCGTCATTTGCCGCCCTGGCAGACCGTGGTTGTCGATCTCGCCCGGGGAGGACAGCTCCCAGACCACCGCCTCACCGTCTTCACTGGTTTTCTGGTCGATGTACCAGATCTCCAGCGCTTCCTGCGTCGGATCAGCCGTTGGGTTCCCCTCCGGGAAGTTCGCCGCATCTAGGTACTGCACCAGCGTCTCGCGAACCGTCAGCTTGAACTTGAGCAGGTCCTCGAAAGTGAGGCATAGCGCCGTGACGCGCCCATTGACGTTGCCGGCGGCGAAAGTCGGTCGAGCGGCGGTGCCGTCGCTGCTCGAGGAAATACCCTCAATCTGAACCGGCCAGGCCGCGTACTCCTCGCCCTGCCACCAAATCGACTTGGCCGGGAGCTCCTCATCGGAATGCTCGTAGGCCAGCAGTTCTTCGGGTGTATGCGGAATAGCGTGCCCGTGAAAGCGCAGGTAATCCGCGCCGTACTCGGTCCCGTCAATTTCAAAAAGGCGAATTTCGCCGCCGGGCTCCAGTTTCTGGATGTCCGTGATCAGTGTCATGGGCGGTTATCTCAGGGGTGAAAGGTTTGCTGGAAAGTCGCGGTGATGGCGTAGACCTGGCCTCCGCGGTGCACAGGCTTGTAGCCGTTGCACTTGTAGAGGCCCAGATCCCCAAGGGGAGGCGTCCAGAGAAACGCCTTTGCCCCCTTGTGCCGATCAAGGAACGCCTTGATTAACAGAACCCGGGGCTTGGCGCCGGTGAAGGTGAGCGGCCAAGACTGGGACTGGTTGTTGAGGCCGTCCTCGACCGACTGCTCGTACCCATCCCCGAACTGCTTGGCGCGGACGCGCTGGGCGACATCCCCTTCCGCGCCCTTCTCCGTCTCCCAGATGAATCGTTCGATGGCCATCAGCGCCCCTTGATTGCTTTGTTGATGACGCCGCCTTGGCGCATGTCCTTCGTCCGCAGCTCCTGGTACTTCTGCTCGACGAACGTTGCCAGCTCTTTGCCGAATAGGTCGTAGCCAGGATCGTCAGAAGAGGACGACGCGTTGCCGTCACCATCGATGTGCACCTCGACGTTGATCTGAGTTGCACCCGCCCCGCCACCACCCATGGCCATAACACCCAGCTTCCCGCTGGAGGTTCTGGTCAGCGGCATAATTGCCTCTTCTCCTGCCTCTCCCATGACGCCGGTCTTGCCATTGGCCATACCGAAGGCCGTTGGCGTACTGACAATGGAGTTGGTGAACGCACCGCCGTCGGCGAACATCTGCACACCGCTCGACCACGCGCCGCCCTTGGCTTGCGGGAAGTAGGTGCTGGAGTATCCGGCAGATGATGCCCCGAGGTTTGACGACGTGGCACCCGCAGACCCGGCGGCCATGCCATTGCCTCCACCAGCAGCGCTACCACCGAAGTAGCTCGCTGCTGCGCCAACCAGGCTACCCAGCAAAGCCGAACTGGCCTGGCGGGTAGCGATACGCGCCATGTCCGCCAGTATCGACTTGGTGAAGTCCGCAAAGGAAAGCTTCCCAGTCATGGCGAAGTTGACGATCGAGTCCTCCATGGAGCTGAAGGCATTACCGAACAGGCTTTTTGTCTGTCCGGCAATGTTGCGCGCCGAATCCAGGTAGTTGTCCCACGCCGCAGTCGCGCCCTTGGTCCAATCGACCTGGGCATTCTCCACATCCGCATAGTTCTGCCGGATCTGGTCGGTGGCGGCCTTGTTCGCGTCTGCGAGTGCCTGCGACTTCCGTTTAAACTCTTCCTCCGACATGTTGCGCGATGGGTCGGACTTCTGGCTGGCAAGCTCCAGCGACTGCTGAGCAAACCGGTCCTGCTGGCTGTTCAACTCGCCGCTCAGCGCGTTCTGGCGATCACCCTGCCCCACGCCGAGCACTGCGCGCTGACCTGCAAGCTCCAAGGCCCTCTGTTGCTGCCCCAGCGCCTGCACGTACGAGCTGATCGCCCGCTCCTGCTTGGCAAGTCGCCCGGTCTCATTGGTAGCCAACACCTCTAGCTGGCTATCGGCATCCTTCTGCGCCTTGACCATCCCTGCGCGCGCGTCGGCTATCTTCTGGTCGAGTTGAATGCTTTGCGCTGCCGATGTGGTTTTCTTGCCCTTGGCGGCTTCCAGCGCCGCAATTTCGGCCTCGTACGCTGCCGTGGTCTGGTCGAGCTGATTGCCGATCAGCGCCTGGCGCCGCAGCAGGTAATCAGCCTCTGAAAGCAGGCCGGCCTTCTGCGCCGCGTCCAGTTCCTTCTGGTAGTTTTTGTAGGTGTTGGTGATGGCAGCCAGGTCGTTCTTGGCGCTGTTGAAGCTGGTCAGATCGACCTGACTGCCGGGCGCTTTGGGGTCTTTGAACTTGGCGTTGATGTTCGCTATGTTCTTATCGACAGCGTCCTGCTGTAGGCGCGGATCGTTTGGCGAAACCTTGCGGATATCAGCCAGTTGCTGCTTGTAGTCCTCAAGCTCTTTGGTCCGCTTTTGCTCATTGGTCAACGACGACTTGGTCAGCGCGTCAACTTTGGTCATGGCAGTAACGGCCGCACCCTGTGCCTTGGCCTGCTCGCCCTCCCACTTGGCGATATCTTCCTGGGCGGCTTTCTCATCTTCCAGCATGTTCAGGCGGTTTTGCCGGAACTCGATCAAGGCATCCTTGGACTTTTGGTTTTGGAATAGGCCATCCATGCCCTGGGCTTCAGCCAATCCAGCGCGGGCATTTTCGATGTCCGCGTTGATATCTCGGCGGCCGGCATTTTTGAGGCCATCGGCTGCCTGAGCAACCGCGTTGTAAGCCCTCTCCCAAAAACTGAGGTTCTCCAGGATCTTCGGTGTACGCTCATTGATGGCATCGGCGTACTGCTCTGTGGCCAGCTTCACCGCGCCGGCGTGATCGCCTTGCTCTTCCAGTGCCGCGATCTGCGAGTAAACCGAGGCTGTCAGGTAGTGGTATTGATCATTCAGCGCGGCAGACGCCTTGACCGGGTCGTCGGCCAGCTTCACGAACTCCGCGACCGTCTCGCTGACCGCCTTACCGGTGGCTTCCTGCATCGACACGGCAGCCTGGGTAATCCCGGTGAAGCTATCACCAGTGATCTTTCCGTTGTCCGCCAGCATCGCCAGAACGGCAGCAGCCTGGCCAGTGGTGCCCACGGTAGCGCTGACCTGCCGCGCCATGTCGCCCAACTGGCCCGCACTCACGCCGGCGTAGTTGCCAGTAAGGATCAGGGATTTGTTGTAGCGGTCCTGTTCTTCGCTGCCCTTGTCGTACGCAACGGCCAGGCCGCCCACAGCAGCAGTGGCCAACGCCAGCGGCGCCAGGATGGCGAGCAGACCAGCAGCACCAGCGCCAGCTCCGGCGCCCAACTGAGCGACGGCGCGAACGCCACTACCCCAGTCGCCAGAGGACAGCGCATTACCCAACTGCACAACGTTTTCCTGCGCCTGGCGGGTGCCGAGGCGCAGCTTGTCGAAACCGGTGGCCGTCTTTTCGAGCTTGGCGTAGTCCTTGTCGATCTTGCTCAGGGCAGTGTTGTACTGATCCTGGCTGATGCGGCCGGCGTCCAGATGCTTACCAAGCTGCTCGACCTGAGTGTCAAGCTTCGCCAGTGCGGCGCGGGCCGGGTCGATTGCGCCCAGCAGGCTGTTCAGGGCCTTCTGTTCGTCCAGGGCAGACTTGGCCAGGGCCACCTGCTGCTTGTCGAGCTGCGCGGAGATCTTCGCCGCCTCGGCCTCGCCATAGGCGCCGGTCTTGGTCAGCTTGGCAAGAGCCTCACGCTGCTTTGCCAGGTCCTGGGTAGTCTTAGCGCTGGTGGACAGCGACTTCTCCAGGGCCTGCATTTCGTTCATCAGCGAAACGGCGGACTGCTCGGCCCGGCCGCCGGCCTTCGCCATTTCATCCAGGCTCGTTTTTGCCTGGATCGCATCGGCCGAGTCGATCTTGACGCCGAGTTCTGCAATGTTCATCGACTCACCTTGAATAAGTGCCCGTGGTTACGGGCTGTTTTCCCTTTCCTCCGCCATAACGCGCAGGGCTTCACCTTCCAGCACCTGAAGGTCAGGGAAGATTTCAGCGAGTTTCTTTTTCTTGATGCCGAGGAAGCCGGCCACGTCGCGGATGCAGTTGTAGTCGAGACCGATCGCGCCGCCGGCGCCTGCTCGCCACTGGGTGGACATGCGGTTGAAAAGGAGGAAGGCAGGCCAGTTACAGGGCCAGACCTCCACCTCCTCAACCAGATCTCCCGGGGCAAGGCCGAACATCCCGATAATCGCGTCGGGCACGCTCGGCGAGTACATGGCGCGGGCGGCGTCGGTTAGTTTCCCAGGCGGGCCTGGTTATATGCGCCTTCATGGGCTTTAACGACCGCCTCGGCGGCGCCCTGGCAGGACTTCACGAATGCAACGATGTTGTCGTCGTTGTATTCGTCGTCGAAGCCCCAGCCTACTACCAGATCCTTGATCTGCTGGGTTTGCTGCTCGGTATCCACGGCCACAATTTCTGACCATGACGGTTTATCGCCCAATGCGGCCTGCGCTTTCTTCCGCTTCTCGTTCCATTCATCGAACAGAGCAGCAAGCTCGGCGCGATCCCGGTACTTGAAGGTGAACTCAACCTTCTCAGGCGCGCTGCCGACGATTGGAATCAGCACTGGAGCAGCGAAAGTGGCGTTCTGCGCGATACGGATCTTGGCCATGGGTTACACCACCGCAGTCAGGTAGCGAGTCGGCTCGGCCTGTAGCGCAAGGTTGACGGTGCGCGTCAGCAGGTTGTTACGAGACACCGCCGGCTGTTTGGAGAACGACGTGTAGGCGCCGTACAGCAGCGTGTCATTGCCCGGCAGGTTCAAACGTGCGGCCTCGACCTGCTTGCCCGCATCGGCCTTCATCAACACCTTGTTGAAGTCTTGAATCGGATCGTCGGCAAGGGTCAGTACCATGCTGGCAGCCGACTTATCGGTGGGAATCTGCTTGCCCTGGTCGTCTTCGAGGAAAACCACGTCGAGGTAGTTCTGCTCGCCACCGGAGAAGGCCACATCGGAGATTTGCGGGATCTGAACCCAGGTCAGCACCTTGCGCATGGTCCCGGCACCACCACCGACAGGGAAGGCCTGGGTGTCGGTAGTGTCGATACTTTCCAGGGTGATTGCAGTAGCAGTCGCCGCCTTCACGCGCACGACCTTGCTATCCAGCTTGCTCCAGCCGGAAGTGAGCAGGACGATGTCGCCCGCAGCCAGGGTGCCGCCGACAACGGTGGCCACGGCCTCAGCGGCGTTGGTGATGGTGGCAAACGCCAGAGCAGCTGCATAGGTTGCAGCGTGCTGGAAGGTGCCGCCATTCGGGATTTTGTAGCCCATGGGTATTTCCTCTTTGCAGATATGAAAAAACCCGCTCAATGGCGGGCTCGTGGGTTTGCCCAATGGGCGGGATCAGTTCGTGTCGGCTCGGTACAAGAACGAGACCGGGACGGTATAGGTGGAATCGCCGGTAATACCGGGGCCCTGGTCGACCGGCGACATCGTCACCACGGTGACCGGGCCCTTGGTGTCCCTGGCGTACAGCGGGAACAGATCTGTCAGTTCAGCTGCTATCGGGTTCGTCTTGGTCTTGCCGGTGCCCGCCGGCGCGATGATGCTTACTTGGAACACACCGGTGAACAGCCGGTGATCACCGCCAAGCGTGTTGCTCGCGGTGTCGCCCGGGATTGTGAAGGCTCGCAGGTAGGTCTCGCCCGCCGCCGGCGTGTAGGCCGTGTTCTCGAAGACGATCTTCAGCTTCTCCGACCTGGCAGCGCTCCAAGCGATGAGCTTGGCCTCGTAGATCGAAGCGATGATTGCGTGACTCATACCTGGTTGTTCCTTATGGCCTCCACCACGATCTGCTGAAAGCGAGCCACGGTTACCCGGACCATGCCGCCAGGGGCCTGGGTCGAATGGCCGAACTCCAGCGGGATCGCATAGGGCAAGTTGTTGATGATGTAGGCCATCTGGCCGGCGGTGAAGTCGCTCATTGCAGCGACGAGCGCGGCAGTGGTTTCGGCGCCGCTGGGGTCTACCTCGTCAAATGTGACGTTTTCGACCACGCCGAGCGAGATGTGCCAGTTGGCCCGGAACCGGCCGCCGACGTAGCCATCGGGCGCCTTGATGTCCATACCGTCGTTGAGCTTGCGGCCCCTCTTCAGCCTGCCGCCCTTGGTGAGGTTGGCCGGATCACTGCGCAATGCGCTGTTGTGATCGTCGACAGCCTTGTTGTACTGGGTCGCGACTGCGTTCTCAGCCCAGATCTCCGGGTTGCCCACGGGTGACATGCGGATCAGGCTGCTGCCGACCTCGATGATGATCTCTCGCACACTGGCGTCGATTGCTTCGCTGGTCTGGGCGGCGAACTCGGCGAGGCTCAGGGCGAAGCTGCCGGATTGGCCGGTGCCTGACCGGCTCAAGAGCGCACCTGCAGCTCATACAGGATCGGCGTGCCGGCGGGGTTGATCTCTTTCAGTGGCGGGACGATTGACCAGGTGCGGCCTTGAGCGACCACCTTGTCGAGCAGGCCCGGTACCCAGGCCAAGCCCTGCGCGGCGATCTTGAGCTTCTTGTCGCCCTGCCGGATGAGGCTGTTGTTTTGAAATTCGAGGCCGGTGAAGTCAAGGAGGATGCCCTGGGCGATTTGCTCGACGGTTGCTCCTGGCACTTCGCCGCCCTGTTCTGGGTCGTACTCTCCCTGCTCTGTCTTGCTGATGGTCACGGGCTGGCCGAACTCTGTGATCATCTCCAGAGCCATCACGGCCATTTCGTCGTAGAAGGCCATGGTGGCTCCAGATGTTAAAAGCCCAGCGCGGTGGCTGGGCAGTTTGAGTTAAAGCTTGAGAGGCACGCTTCGAGCCGTCGCCTTTTTCTCAGGGAACAACTCTCTCCGCTCGTTGAGTAGCAAGGTAGCGAACTGTGCGGCCTTTGAAGCCGCCAGTTTATTTGGCTCGCTTCCTATAGCAACAAGCGAGGAAAGAGCAGCGCTGGCATAAGCATCCCAAGCGTCTTTTTCATCCTGATTCGGGTGTTTTCTAACTATCTGATGCTCTGCCATATCGACTTCCTTTTTGATGGAGTCGCAAGCCTACGCCCGATTATGCCCGCACAGCAAACAGCCCCCTTTTCTGGAGGTAATCAGCAAACTGAGTGGCGCTCGGCCGATCCGGCGCTGCCGGCAGCAGCCGGTTGCTGGTGGACGGGATAGCCGCATACTGCCGGGTTACCGCACCTTCGACACGATCCAGCAGCACCGCGCCTTTGCGTTTTTCCACCGGGTCGATATCGTCCTGATAGATCTCAGCAGCCAGGGCCATCTGCCCGTACTGGATCCTCGCCGGAAGGTAGTTGTTCGGCTTGATCTCATAATCCAACCGCACCTCCTGGCGCGGCCAGGCCAGCCCCTGCTCGCTGCTGGTCTTGCGGCCCTTCCAGGTCATTCCATCCATAGCCAAAGCGGCCCGGCGCAGCAACGCTTCCTGCGCTGGAACACCGTCAGGAATGACCGTGCCGAACTTCACGGCATACATGGCCAGATCCTCGGCGCTCGCGTAGCTTTCGGCGTCAGGCTTGCCGGTGCCGTCCTCGATGATGAGTGTCATGCGTCAACTCGCTGGAATGGTTTGAAGATTGGCCGCCGGGTCACCGGCAGCCAGCAGTATCAGGTCTTGGGCAGATCAGCTACGAGCTTTTCCAAGGAATCTTTCGAGGCGTTGGCCCGGTACGGAACCTTGGCTTCGTCCAGCTTCGCTTTCAACGCCGCGATTTCACCGGCCTCGTCAGCGGTCGGCGGGATCGCAGCCTTCTTCAGCGCTTCGACCTCGTCGCGCAGCGCGTCAACCGTGGTGCGCAGGCCATCACGTTCAGTAGTCACTTCGACAACAGAGTTGTGAATGGACAAAAGCGCATCGAACAAACGAATTGGCAGTTCACCGGCTTCTGGGTGCTCAAGTGGAACCAAACCTTCGGCAGCAGCAATCAGCACACGCAGAGAATTGCTCTCGGCCTGGAGCCGGCCAAGCAGTTCTTCTACCTGGGATTGATCCTCACCGACCACAAGCACAGAGATAGACGGGACCAGGTCTCTCATCGTTACCGTTGGAGTATTTTCAGCCTCATCCTCGCGGCTCTCGGTAGCGCTTGCGTCGATGATGCGCAAACCATTCGCCTTGGCCAGTGCCTTCACGTCTTCCTGGTACTGGTGGAATGGGCCCGGCAAATACCAGATGTTTTTGTTGCTCATGATCTCGTCCTCGCCAAGTCGGGCACCAGGCCCGACTCAGCTTTCAGGGTTACTTGGAAGCGTCACCGATCAGGGCAACACCAGCGGTGTGCTTGATGCTGGTCGCGGTCTTGTCCCAGTTGGTGCCGGTCGCCAGTTCGGCGTCGGTCGGAGACTTGCCGCCGGTGGTGGTGTCCCAGGTGTAACCCTTCAGGCCCAGACCGAAGGTGTAGTCGGTCTGGAGCGTGGTTTCGATGCGCTCCTTGCCGTTGGTGGTCTGGACGTTGCTGATGATGTCGCGGCCGTCGTGGACCAGCGCAGCGCCTTGCACCAGGGACAGGATGATTTCCTTGTTCGGGGTGCCCGCCTGCATCAGCGCCGGGGCATCCGTCACAACGGAGATCTTGCCGAGGATGTCCACCACACGGACGTTGCCCGCCTGGAACAGCTGCTGCTGGTTCGCCAGGTTCTGACCTACCAGCTTATGGTAGCTGGTGCCCTGCATCACCTGAGTTACCAGGTTCTGGCTGGCATCGCCGAACTTCGCGTGTGCGTTGTTCAGGCCTGCGTAGGTGATGCCGGCGGTAGCCGACACATCGTTGACCGCGGCGGCCTGGGCGGTGATTGCAGCAACCAGTGCGGCGATCGCGGTGTTCAGTTGGTCCTTCAGCAGGATTTCAGCGAACGCGCGGCTCGCAACCTCGATGCCTTGCGCGGTTGGGCGCTCCAGCCAGGTCATTTGCGAAGGCTCATAGCGGATCGGGCCGAAGCCACCGGCGACTTTCACCGAGGTGTTCTTCAGTTCGGTCAGGTCGGTTGCAGCGACAGCAGCGTTCGCGCTGTAGCGATCCACGCGGCGCTGGGCAGCGGCCAGGGTCTGGAAGAACGATTCCTGGAGGAAGTCACCAGTGAAGCCATCCGGAGACAGCACGATTGCGCCACGGCTTGCGGCGTTGAAAGCGGCCAGGTACTGGTCCAGCGTCTCGAGAGTCGCCGGCATGATGTACTGGTTGAAGACCTGCATTTGCGACAGGGACATGAGCTATTTCCTTACGATTGAGGGAGATCCGGGAACCGGCTCGCGATAGCGGCCTGTCGTTCCTCTTTGGTGCCGCCGATTTTTCCTTTTGCGGCCCCGCCGCCACCTCCAGCACCAGCAGCCCCGCCGCCAGACGCCTTGCTACCCGCGATCAACGGCGCGAAGGCCGTGTCGTTTGCGAATTCTGCTTTCAGCTCATCCAGCGTTGCCGCCGAGAGCTTGCCCTGCTGGTCGAGGACGACCACAACAGGCTTCCCGTCGCGCTGCTCGACGCTCAGACGGCGTTCGATGTGCGGCAACAGGGCTTTGGCGCTGCCTGGGATTGCCAGAGCAGACGCGATGTCAGTAGCGGTACGGCCGACAGTCAGATCCCGGATCTGAGTGCTCAGCGTCCCACGCTCCTGCTCCAGCATGCCGTTCAACTCAGCTTCGCGGCGGTTGTACTTCTCGGACCAGGACTTTTCGAGTTCTTCGACGTTGCCGGACTTGCGAGCGGCTTCTTCACGCTCCAGCCGGGCCTGCTCTTCCGCATCCTTGCGAGCTTTCTCGGCGGCTTTCTTCTCGCCGAGCAGTTCATCAACCTTGGCCTTCAGGCCGGATACGTCTTCGGGTTGCGGTAGACCTTCGATACCGAGGACAAACTTGCCTTCCTTCTCGGTGTAGAGCGATTTAACGGAGTCATCGAGACCGTCAAGAGTGTCCAGCTGATATTTCAAACCCATTTGCTTGTCTCCCTGAGACGATTTGCAGGCCCAGCCCGCAGATATAAAAAAGCCCCGTCAATGACGAGGCCGCGTAAATTGTGGGTATAAAAAAACCCCGGCGGATGCCAGGGCTTTAGAAATTAAGAGCGTTAGTCAAACAATGATTCTGGTGGGTTAGCTCGATCAAATTGCAGCTGTTTTAGTTTCCCAGAAATATTGATGTCCCATGACGCCAGGGTAGTAGTCACAATCATTTTGGCGTTAGAAAAATCATCTTCAAAGTGGTCGATGACATCTTTGACGTCGACTCCCCCGATCCAAATGTCGATCTGCTCCCCATAATTTAGCTCGATCGGGAATCCCTTGCCCGTCTCACCGGCATGGTAACCCGTCCAGCAAATCCTACCTTGACGATCCAGAATTTTCGCTCCGGTAAGTCGAGCAGGTCTATTGCCAATAGAAACAATATCGACTACGAGACTCTTAGCGACAGAGCACGCACCATCATTCCTAAATCGCTTCAAATCGCACTTGAGAACTAAGCGTTCCATATTTTCCCGGCGTTGCATGTCAGCCAGAACAAATGCAGCAACTACTGCCGCCAAAGCACCCACGCCAGAAACCCACTCCCCAACAGAACCAAGACTTAATACATATCGGTCCGCTGTTCCGGGGTTCATTTGAATGGCAGTGAGAAAGCCTGCCAAACAACCAATGCTCATGCCGATCACTGCAATCAGTGCTGCCCATCCCTTTGCCATATGCCACCTCACCATTTAGGCGAAGCGTTATAACAACCCAGCACGCTCAAATGCCAGCGGTTCGAGCGCCTTCATCTGCACAAGTGTCAATGGCGCAAAGTTTCGATCAATCTGCAGCTCAGCAAAGCGCTCCACGCTCAGCCCGCCTTCGCGGAAAAGCTTGGCGCGGACCGGTCCGATGGCCTTGTCCTGAAACGCTGCCGGCTGCTGCTTGAGCCAGTCGTAGTAGCTGAGGTCTGCCCTTACCTGCTGGGCACCGCCATCGCTGATGGATGCACGCGTAGCGTCTTTGGCGAACAAGGCGCTGAAGCGCGTCACCGCCACCACCGTCGAGCGGCAGTTGATGTGGATCGGCGGTCTGGGCCCCTCAGTCAGCTTGAACCGGCGCTTATCGAGCGTGCGGCACTGGCTGGTAGTCTTCGAATCCAGGGTGCTGACCCACTCCACCGACTGCACGACGTCGCTGTTTTCCTTCAGCGTCTCCATGCGCGCTTGGGTGGCTACGTGCTGCACTGCCGTCCGCACGATGGCGCCGGCGTTGCGGTTGGTCGTGGCCAGGATGCCGTCGTTGTACTGAAGCGCCTTGGTGCCACGGATGTTCTTGATGATCTGGAAGTTCGTCTGGCCCTCGAAGAAGCCCTGCCTGATCGCGCCTGTGAGGCGTTGCCGCTCCGTGGCGGTGAAGCCATCAATGAATGACTTGAGCAACTTGCCGCCGTCGGCACCGCGCACGCTGAGCGGGTTTGTGAGGATCGCCGCACGAATCGCAGCAGCACCAGGCACAGCCGCGTCAAAGGTGACGCCCACCGGTGCCGCTCGGGTCAGGCTTGTCGCTTCAAACTCGGCCTCGTAGTTGGCGATGTCCACCAGGTCGAGGTTCAGCTTCTCGCTGTACCGGTCGAAGATGCCCAGCAACAGGCTATCAACCTCGCTCAGCAGCCGCTCCAGCCGCGCGACGGTGTAGTCCGTCAGGTCGGCACGGGTCAGCCGCTCACGGATCGAGCGGTCAATCTCCTTGAGGAAAGGCCCAAACTTAGCGACTTCCCCCGACTTCAGTTGCTCCAGGAAGACAGCATGCCGGATGGTGGCATCAAGGATTGCTTGGTTTGCCGCCATTTAGGTTTGCCTCGTCGTCATCCAGGTCAGGTCCGGGGTTCTCCGTTTCAAGTTCGTCGCGGATCTGCTCGTCAGTCTTCTCCGGGTCAATCACCCCGCGGTCGCGCAGGTACTGCCAGAAGTCACCCGCTGGCAGCTTGCCGCCCTGCACCGCATTGAACAGCGCGCTCAGGATCGTTGCGTCCAAGGTGATTTGGCTGAAGTCCTGGTTGAGCTTGTAGATCGCTTCGCCCGGGGCGTTCACGAACTCAGCCATCCAGGCCAGGCACTGGCTGTATGCCTCGCTGACGTTGCTCACCACCAGGGAGAGAACACTGTGTTCGGCGGCGCTGTCGTTATCGGCCTGGGTGGCGGTCTTTACCGCGCTACCACGCTCGATCAGCCGGGCGCCGAGCGAAACCATGTCGAGCTTCTTGGCGTCCATGGCCTCTTTTACAAGCGTGTTCGGCTCAGGCTGGGCAAACCCGCATGACCCGTTGGCCGGAAGCGTCAGCGGCGCCCTGGAGCCGACATAAATCCCATTGGTTTCAAGATGGTCGCGCCACGCCTCATCCAGCCCCGAAATCCAGAACTGCGGCTGGCCTGAAAACCACACCGAATCCTCGTAGTCAGCGCTGTTGCAGTAGTGACCAATGTTCAGCACGGCCATGTCGTACAGCGGAGAGTCGTCGATGCTGGTGTCATTGTTCTCGCTGCCGAGAAACTGAAAGGGAATCACGCGCCATGGCTGCCCAGCGCCATTGAGCGGGGTGAATGGTGGGATGACCATCGCCGTCTCGCTTGAGCTTTCCTGCCACAGCTCCTGGGTATATACGCCGGCCACATCCAGGCGCAACACGCGGTACTGCACGACCTTTTCGCTTCCAAAGCCGTCATCAGTGTCGATGTCTGCCTCTTCGCGCAACACGACCAGACTCAGCAGGTGCTGACCGCCAACCTTGCGTGTCTTCCAGTTCCGGATTGACTCGGCCGGGTAGCTCGCAACGTTCGCACGGGCGCGCCCGGCCTGTTCATCCGCCTTACTCACCGTACCGGCCTGCACCGCGGCGTAATCCACCAACAGGCCGTGACGACCGACTTCGAGCAGATGCCCGATGACCGACTGCGACTGCTGGTAGACACTCACACCCTGCCCGTCGACATCCTTGGCCACGTAATCGAGCGCGCCAGGAACAGTGAGCGTAGGCCAGGTACGGAACACGGCGCCTACCAGGCTGTGCTTCGTGCGGCCTGTAGCGTTGTAGAACACTGCGCGCTGCTTGTACGACTTGTACCGCTCGACGTTCTCAGGACTGGTGTCGTGGTGATTGGGCTTGGGCAAATACACATCGCCGCGCCCCTTTACCGTTTCGGAGCCCTTGCACACGTCGCGCACCAGCCGCCAACGGGACTGTGCCGCGTCGTACTCGGGGCGAGTGTATGTGACGTCTGCCATTAGCGTGCGAATCCCATTTTGATTGATTTGACCGGCTTCCTGGCACTCTTCGCAACGGCGAAGTACCGGAATCCGTCGGAGCCGTGAGAGGTCCAGTCGTGAAGAGGTTTGTCTTTCCAGCAGCCGCGCTTGTCGTCCCATTCTTTGCGGTAGTTCTCAAGGCAGGACACGCCCTGTTCGCACTTCGAGTCGTCGAAAGCGCACTTGGGCAAGATCTCCCGAACCTGCTCGATACCGTCATTGACGCCGAGCTTTGGAACGACCTGGAACGTCATGCAGTATTTTTGGCCGTCGATGTCGTAGCCCTCTCGGGCCAGTTCCCGGCGCGTCTTGGCATCACTGCCAAACTCCCGGTTGTCGATGTCGTGCGGCCCCCAGTGCTCGGAGTAGGTGTAACCCTTGTCCTTGAGAACCTTCATGTAGTGCCGTAGGCCCTCGCCGCTGTTCTCGTAGTAATCGATGACGTGAAACTCTTCACCGACCTGGCGCACGAACCAGATGGCAGTGGAGTCGCCGACGCCGATGTCCCAAAAGGTCATCACCGGGAGGTGACTGTTGTTCGGGATCACACCGATGCGCTGTTGCGCGTAGAGCTTGGTCAGTTGCTGGGCGTAATAGGCGCCCTCGACCGACTGCTGGAAGGCTTCGGCAGGGATCGACGGGTATTCCCGCTTCATGTCGTCGCCGAGCGTCTTCTCCTTGGCTGCATACCAGGCGCGCTGGCCGTCATTGGTGACGATCCCGTGCTTGGCGTGCAGGTTGTTGAAATAGTCGGTCAGACGCTGCGGCAGCACCACGTCGGTGGAATCCAGGCTGTAGGCCTTGTTGTTCCACCAACTGAAGAAAAAGAACTTCCAGTCGAGCAGGCCCAGCGGCACACCAGAAAGCTGTTGTCGCTCTGCTGACTGGCTGTAATCGAAGAAATACCCGGCCCGGCCCTCAGCCGTCGACTCGATGGTGACAAAACACTCAGCAGCGACAGCCTCGAAAGCACCAGTGACGATCTCCCGTGCCTTGTGCGGGAACTTGGCGCAAATCTTCCCGAACTCGGATACGTGCAGGTAGCGCAGCGTGCCGCCACGGAACGAGGTGGAAACGTAAAGCGAGCCGCCCTTACTGAACACCAGCTCGCCAGCGGCGTCATTTCGTGCTGGGTTGGCAGCACGGAGCTCTTTCGGCAGGTTGTCGTAGGCGTACTTGACCTTCTCACGGAAAAGCCGCTTCGCGTCGTTCAGTGTGTGAGCGATCAAGGCGCACTTCGCAGCCTCGAACAGCGCCGCATCCAACTGGACGATGCACACCAGAGTCGTGAACCCAAGCTGGCGAGCTTTCAGGATGATGTTCCGGGTATGCATCCCCTGGAAGTAATCGATCTGCTCCTGCGTCATGCGGAAGCGAACCTTCTTCCCCTGCTTGTCAGTGATGAAGTAAAGGTTGTTCAGTCGCCAGAATCGGTCCCGAAGCAGTTTCATGTGCTCGGGTTTCATATCAGGCGTCCTGTGATAATTCGTCCATCATCTTCGAGATCTCGTCGGCGTCGTCCGTCTTCTCCTTCTCGTCCAGGCTGAATGCCTGCCGCTCAAGGACTTGCAGGTTCTTCATTGCAGAGGAAAGCTGAAACAAGGTCTTGGAGTTGCTGGGCAGCGCAACAGCAGCGAGCATTGAGGCACGGCGCATGCCGTTATTGTCCTCGTCGGTCTCGTCGATGATCGCGTCTTCGATCTCTTCGCGGCGCTGGATGGTGTTGAGCAAGTCATCCATCAGCAGGTTCGCGAGGTTCGTGGCTTTGCGAATGTCTCGGCGATGACTGCGAACCACCCGAGCGCCCTCTTCTGCGGCCTCTTCGATGATCTCGGCGTCAAGTTCGCAGTTCGCGCCTTGGTCGTTGCGAACCTCTCCGCGAACCAGCTTGCTGCGAACCTCTTTGCGCACCTGGTCAGAAAGGTCTCTCGCCCATCCTTGGACCTTGGCTTTCTTCCGAATTGCCGTATCGCTCACGCCTTGGCGCTCAGCGATAGTTCTGATGGAAAGCGAACCGGCCCGGTAGGCGCGTTCGATTGCCTCCCAGTTGGGTTGCTTGATTGTCATGAGTCAACTCTTTCGCTTGAATTGATGGCCGATTGCCGCTATCACTGTCAGCCCACTATCTTCAGGTGATTTTGTGAAAAAACTCGTAGTTACCTTTATCGGCGTTTTGGTGCTCGCAGGTTGTTCGGAGGAAAGCAACCAGTACAAATCGATCGTTCAATGCTCGATATCTGCAGAATTATTGAAACGCGACCTATCCTGGAATTTGATACAGGCGCACTCAAAGATAATCGCCACGAATGAGCACTTTGATATTTCGCCTTCGAAGACCACTGAGCTAAGGCACGAAATCGAATCTGAGTGGAAGCTAGACTCCCTATCAAGTGAAGCTCGAACTGAAAAGCTAGAGTCCGTCCTTAACTCCCCAACCTGCAAAGCATTACAACTCTGATATTGCATCCATAGCCTCGCGGCACGATTTCCCTATTCGCGAAACGTGTCGCGGCCTACGATTTCCGGCGCTCAATCCCACCAGGCACCTTGTCACAGTGCATGCAGTGCTCGCAGTTCAGCGTCCGGCATAGCCAGACCTTCACCCGCCGCCAGTACGTGACCATGAAGATGTGCCGTGCACCGGCCAGAGCCAAGGCGACATGCAGCGTCAGGCCGGCGGTAGTCGGGCCGAAGAAGATGTTCTGGCTGCGCACCATCAAAACGAACCCGGTTATGGCGATCGTCGAGTAGATCAGCTTCCCGAGGATGCCGTCCCGCACCTTCCCGCTCAGTACGCACCAGGCTGCCCACAGCGCGATTAGGCCGCAGGCGATGGAGTTGATCAGTTCTAGATTCATGGTGGATTGCCTCCCCCGAACCGCTGGCGAATGAGCGCCCAGAGATCAGCGGATTTAATGGCTCGATTGATGGCCGCCAGGAGCGAGCCGCCGAATGCACCCAGCAGGAAGCCGATGCCGGCGACGATCTTCGGCTCGGTCACACCCAGATAGGTGCTAACCATGCTCGTGAGGTAGATTGAGCAGGCCATGCCGGTGATGAGGAAGATCATCCAGGCACGCCAGTCGTTCAAGTCGTCCTTGTGCCACCAACTGGCGATCACAGCTCCAACAAGGCCCGCGATAAGCAATTCGAACCTGTCGATCTTGTCGAGCAGGCGCTGTAGATACTCCATGCGCTCGACTCCGTAGGCATGATCAAAAAGGCTTTTGCCGGTCTGGGCGAAACCCAAAGATAAAAATCACTAGATAGAAGACCCGGCACATGGCCGGGTCAGTGGCTACAGATAGCCTTTATGCAACCAGGTCCCAGGTGATGGCCAGAGATCCAGTAGCGGTAATACCTGGGATCCAGGAGCCAGCGGTCACCCATAGCCCCATACCAGCAGGTACGAAAAGTGGAGCCGGAAGGAGAACTTGGGAGTGGCTGTTCGCAACAGCCGGACCATTGCCATTGAAAATCATGCGAGTACTGGCGTCACCGGTAATGCTAGGCGCTGTCTCCGAGGCGTACAGATTGACGTACCCGCTGGTTGGGTCGATGGAGGCCGTCTGGATGGTCAGACCGTTCACGTTTTCGGCTGGCGAGACGATCTGTACAACACCCTTCGGAAACAGATTGCCGAAGTGTTTACCAACTTTTACTGCGTTCATATTTTTCACCTTTGAATTGAATGATTGTTCGCGGAGGATTCCGCTTTCATGTCGCTCAAAGGCGATTGCTCGAGGCTCGCGGCCTTCACATGATTCAACGTCCCGCATCGGGAACATTTGATCTGGAGCTCTGTAAACCCACCCGTACGGGCGAGAAGTCTTTTGCAGTTACCGCACCTGAATTCTTTCAACATTTGCAAATTCCTTTTGCATTGTCTTTTCGGCGAGCAATAAAAAGCCCCGCACTTGGCGAGGCTTAGAAAAATACGTAGCGATTATGTCGATCGAGCGAACGAGTTCCACTCTTCAATGGCGTCATCGGCCGCCGACTTATGCTTCCGAATTGCGTCCTGCTGCTCCTCTACGAAGTCAGTTATGCACGTTTCGTATTCCTCAACATCAGCCTGAAATTGGTCACGCTCGTACTGGTCTTGAAACTCGTACGGCACGTCTGGCTGGTTGCAGTCATGCGAGGGCTCGGTTAGGTCGGCGAATGCCAATGGCGAGAGCAACATTCCGAGAAGTAAGAGAGTTCGCATCGTCCTTTGCCTCACATGAAAAAGCCCGACTTCATGCCGGGCTTTACTGTGCAACCTCAACGCGCAAGATCGACAGGATGGGTAAATACTCTCTCACTTTCTCACTCATTGCAATGGCTTTTTGCTATGCCGCACAACTTTCGATTAAGCCTTCCGCATCAAGCAGTTCCTGAGCGGCAGTGAGAGCCTCATTCACCTGGTCATCCAGCGCCTTGCGGATCGACGAACGCCACCGGTACCGGGTCGATTCCGGCTTGCCGTCATTGTCCCAGTTGTTGATGTCGTACCAGGCTGCCGGCAGCACTGCGGCGGAGCGCTTGCCCTCGGCACCGGCAACCTGCGGAATAGCCCAGGTCAGCACGGCACACTCCCGGAATCGTTTCGGCGCCGGCGTCTTCACAGAGTTCAGCAACTCCAGAATCGCGCCGTGCTTTCGTTCCTCATGCGTCGAATACTTCGCCACAAGTGCCCGCCAGTGCGCCGGGGTGAGCGCCTTATGCAGCCGACCGAACACCCAGCAATCTTGGAGAAACATCGCTTCCTTTCCGACGATCTCCCCCTTCTGCTTGGCACACTGCACCTTGGGCTCAAAGTCGCAGCCGCCGGCGGAAGTGATGGTCTCGGCCGCAAGGGCTCGAACTACTGCTGAAACAACGTTGCGATAGGTCATGCGGCAGCCCTCTTCAGTTCTCTGGTCTTTGCCCTGTATTCGGCGGTGATCGCTTTCAGTTGCTCCATGGTTTCCTTGCGCGGCGCGTGGTCGGCTTCCAGCGCCTCGACAGCCTCCAGGCCGATGCGGCCGATCAGCCCTTCCCGGAACGCCTGCGAAACCGTTTGGCCCTTTCGGGCGAACTTGGACGACCCTGCGTTACAGCTCTTGCACTGGAGCCAGATATTGCTGGGCACCAGCCTTAACTCTGGCCGGGCGCCCTTACCGAGGAAGTGGCCTGCATCGAAAGCACCGCCGGTCTTCCAACCCTGGGCGTTGAGGATTGATTCCTGCGACTCGCCGCAACTGATGCAGCCGCTACCAATGCTCAACTCGTAGGTGCGCCGGTAGTCGCGCACGGCCTTCTCTGCGTCCTTCATGTGGTCCGCCCGGGTCTTCAGCGCCTCTTTGCGCACCTTGATCTCGCGGCGACCGACATCCGCCAGGGCCTTCTTGGCGCTCGCCTGCCCCTTCTCCGACTTACCGTAAGCGATGGCGCACTCGATCTCGCCGCACACCGCCTGCGAGCCGCGGGCAGGCGTGAACATCACTCGGCACTCTGGGCAGCGTTTGCGGCGTGGCCCTCCGGACGTGAGCGGGGTTTTGCGTTGTAATGGGGTGCGCTTCATGCGGCCTCCTTGAATGCTTCGAACTCTGCCATTTCGGTCAGGCGCTCTTCCGTGAGCGTCGGCCAGTCATGCAGTACCAGGTACGCACAGCACTGGCGCCAGAAGTCTTGGAATGTCTCCTCCCCCATCGAATCGTAGGAAAGGCTGCGGGGTGTCTTGCGGGTGAGTTGGCCCAGGCCAGGGATGTCGAACTGCTCCTCGTCGCAGTACACGCCCGACTCAAGTTGCAGTGCCTTGATTGCGTCGTGGGACTGCTTGCCAGAGAACCGATCGATGTTCTGGCTCAGTACCCGGCCCAGGCCGTGGACCAATCCGTTGAACCGAGGATTGCGCGGCTGCTTAAGTTCGGCGCGGATCTTGGTATTGATCCGGAAATCACGCTCACGAAGAATCGACCGGTCAGCGTCGGAGGACGGCACGAACGCGGCCACCTCCCTGCCGGTGGCAGGATCAACTAGGCGGCGCAGCACCAGGTACACGGGCATCGGGCGAGGCTTCGCTGGCTTGGTCATTGCGCCGCCCTCTTCTCTTCCAGTTCCTGGACCTGCTTGATCAGCAGCGCCCGGCGATCCGCCAACTCGTTGGCCGCTGCAATCCGTATCTCATCCTTCCGCTCTGCGCTGGCCTTGCGCATTTCCAGCATCGAGCTCTTAACGATCTCAAGCTTTGCGCGAATAGCGGGTTCCGGCCGGGTGACGGTACCGGTGAGCAAGCCAGCGATCGCGCGACCGTCTTCGGTGACCGGCTCGACGCTCAGGTCTGCCAGGTACTTTTGGCCATGTTCGCGGGGAATACGCTTCAGCTCCATTGCTTTGGTTACGGCCTGGATTCGACGGTTGGTGTCGAAGCCCACGGACACGTGCCAGTTGACCGGCTTCGCATCCTCACGGGCCTGACTCACGAACCGCTGGTAGGCGTCAATGAACGCCATGCGAGCACCGATCTTGTCGCCACCATCCAAGATGGGTTTCGCAGCAGCCAGAGCCAGCTGGATCTCGTCGGTCAGCACCACGGTTTCAAATTCGTCGTTGGTGGTCATGGCGATGGCCCAGGCCTCGTCCTTCCCGGGGCGGCCGTCGGAGGTCTGGACACGTTGCAGGATGTCAGCCATAGCCATCTTGCCCTTCACTTCGAAGCGGCACGCCTTCAACGCGGCTTTGACGACAGGCACCGAGTAGGCGCATAGGTCTTCAGCCATCATCGCGGCAGTGCCTGGGTTCATTTCCTGGCCCATGGCCTCGGCTGTGGCGCAGATGGCGGCGGCTAGCCCGGCAACCTGCTGGTCATTCATTTCAGAGGTATTCATTGCGGTCACCTGCTTGGCGTTTTGCCAGAACCATCTGCGCGGCCTGCTCCGCTGCGGACAGGTTGGCCTCGGTTCGTTCCATCTGGCGGGCGGTTGTGCCGTTGACGCGCTGCCCGGTCACCCACTGGGTGTGGTAGCTCTCGGCGTTGGCCAGTAGCTCGTTGATGCTGTGGCATTTGCGCAGGACGGTGGCATCGCTGGTTTTCAGGTAATGCGCAGCGACGTGGTGGGCTACGTCGGCGCCCAGTCTGTCGACGAGCAACGCCATCTGCTTGCCAGCCTTGGCGTTCCAAACCGGCCAGGCGCTGTAGCGCTTGCGGTAGGCCATGGCGTAGTTCGCCCAGACCTTGAAGGTCTTGCAGGCCTGGTCCTTCGGCCCCGGCATGTCGGCAGGAATCTCAACTCGTGGTTGCTGCGGAACGAATTGCACGACCTGCCCCGTCACGACCTTGGCGGTAGCCTGGGGCGTAATTGGTTCAATGACCGGTTCCATGACTGGTTCAAGAGAGTTACTGATTCTGGGTGCATCTGCTGCACTACCCCCTAGTGCAGGAGATTCACTAGGGGGTGAACCTCCTGCACTACCCTGGTGAATTTGCTGCACTACCCCTGGTGCAGGAGGTGCACCACCTCCCTCGAGGGTTAGGAAGTAAACGTTCGACGAGTTTCCCTTCGGCCCCCCCTTACGGATTTCCTTACGTAGCAATCCCGCCTCACACAGGGCTGTGATGTGGTTCATGACAGAGCGCTTGCTAATCTCGCACTGATCGGCGATGTGCTGATAGGACGGCCAGCACTCACCAACGTCGCTGGCGTTGTCGGCCAGCTTGATCAGCACCAGCTTGCGCAATGGATTGCCGACGCGAAGTTTCATCGCGGCGACCATGAGGGTCATGCTCATACCGCACCTCCGACAAAGGCAAACAGCAGGGCCTGCTGAGAATTCAGCCCCCACTCCAGCGCCTTCACCTGGCTAATCGTGACGGTGTATTGCATGTCAGGCCGCCAGTCGAACTGAATACGAGCATTTGCGCGCCACGTTTTCAGACTGCGAAAAACGTGGCGCGAGATTGGTAGAGCTATTGATATATGGCTGGGTTTGCATACAATCGGCCTCACAAAGTGTTATCGAATCAGCCGACCTCGTACGTCGGCTTTTTTGTGCCTGTAATTCAGCGCCGAAGCGCCAACCTGCCCGCCCTACTCCCCGTTTCGCCCTCTCAAAACCCACTGGATAAAACTCCAGCGACCTCAGGTTTCTTACTTCGCAGACCGTCTGGGCCGATACTGGGTACACGGATTTGCGGATAGAGATCTCGCTTAGGCGGCCATCTCGGCCCAGGGAAACGAAGGACAAAGGGACTCTTTTTTGAAAGCACCTCCGGTCACCGCCTCTGCTCGTTTGGCAACCACTGGAGACATGCCGTGCTTCCCGCGAACCCAACCGGAAACGGTGCTTTGATCAACCTTGAGCTTTTCAGCGGTGACCTCCTGGGTGCCAATGAAGGCAACGAGGTCTTTGTAAATAGTGTTCATATCGCCCCTCCATACGGGAATACCCATATAGTAGGTTATGGGAATACCGATTTGCAAGGATATGGGAGCACCCGTAATACTCGCGGAATGGAATTCAAAGACCGTTTAAAGACAGCGCGCCGGCACGCCAAGCTCAATCAGGGCGAATTGGCCGCTAAAGCTGGTATCACGCAGACGTCGATTTCTGACCTTGAGCGTGGAAAATCGAAAGCCACCGCGCACGTCGTTAAGATCGCCGATGCATGCGGGGTGAGCGCCAAATGGCTTTCCGATGAGATCGGACCAATGCTGGCCCCAGGGTCGAGTGCAGGCTCTGCTGAATCGAACATCTCAATTGCCGCCCAGCCCAACAAGTCATTCCGCTACCCAGTAATCAGCTGGGTTGCCGCCGGCGCCTGGGCAGAGGCCGTCGAGCCCTACCCGGCCGGTTTCTCGGACAGCTATGAGTTCTCGGAGTACGACTCCAAGGGCACAGCGTTCTGGCTCAAGGTGAAAGGTGACTCGATGACAGCCCCCGCCGGCCAAAGCATCACCGAGGGCACGCTGATCCTAGTAGACACCGAGGCTGAGGTCGCGCCAGGTAAGCTGGTGGTGGCCAAGCTACCGGATAGCAATGAAGCCACATTCAAGAAGCTTGTCAGCGACGGCGGCCGATTATTCTTGAAACCGCTGAACCCGAGCTACCCAATTGAGGCCGTCGACGAAAACTGCCGGATCGTGGGCGTGGTTGTGCAGGCGCTGCAGAAGTTTTACTGAGCTCCAAATGCTTCGCCGCCCCAGCAAACAGCGCGGACGAGCGGAAACCAAATTGACAGGAATCAGCTAAGAGGATTGGATGCCTATACCTGCACTAGATGCCAGAGGGTTGCTCCCTGGTGGCATCCATGTCGGGACCTTGCGCGATATTGAGCAACGCTTTCTGTTCAATCAGCACAGGTCAGATCTCTACTACCAAGTCAAAACGTTCTTTGACGGTGAGCTTCGAGGAAAAGCGTTTGGGCTTCAGTTGGTGCTTGGTGGTAGTTTTTTCTCCGACAAAGAGCACCCCGCTGATATAGAGGCGACCGTATACTTGCCATCCCCTATGGTGATCGCCCACGTTCAGCTAATGGCTTTAAACAATTCAGCTGAGAACGCTCGAATCAAGAACTCCTTTAGGGCTGATTTCTATGTCAGTCTGATGGTTGCAGGGTGCATGAATCTAGGACAGTTTTTTCAGTACGTCGGCCCCAAAACAGCGCATGACAAGGGGCTTCACGAAAAGGACGCGCGCGGCGTAATTGAGGTGGAAGCATGGGAACTTGGGTAGAACAGGTCCATAAAAGGGCGTCAGTGTTTCAGGACCAGATCGTCGCAGCCAAGCAGACGCAGATTGCTCACGGCGTCGAACTGGGCCAAATGATCGAGTTTCTTCAAGGCAAGCTTCGTGATCTCTACGAAGAGGAGATGCCTTTGGCCAAAATTTATGACACCTCAGATCTGGTGTTCCATGCCGAAGGCCCTTCCACCGCATCCTCAACCCCTGGACTCCATGCTTTTAACTGGCTTTGTGGCTCTGCAGAAAAACAGCTGAAGATGCTTGCTCGATCCATTTTTGACCTTTCTGACCGCGACGCAAAGAAACTGTCGAATAACCTGGATCTTCGATTCACCGGCTTCGCACCTGGCAGCATTTATGCCGGCTTCACTCTTTCTGAAATTCCTTCCATTCTCGACAGCGACGAGCCTGAACTGATCTTTTCTGTACTGAAGCAGGCCATCAGACAATTGCCCGCTATCCCTGAATTTATTGGGGATGAAAGGGTTAGTGGCGCAATCAATGAACTGATCCCCGATCCCGCTATGCGTGATGCGAGCCTTGAGACCGTATTCAAGCTATCGCCAACCGGCCGGGCAGGCATTCACACTGTCGATATTTCCTCGCCGGACGCCAGAGTAGCTTCTCTCACTGCTCGTGAGCGGGTGGTTCTAAGGGACGCATTGCAGAAGCCGGTTACCAACATCAAAAAATTTGGCCGCTTTGTCGGAGAGGTCCGAGAAATAGACCTGGACTCGGGAAGATTTCATCTTCGGAACGTGCTTGACATAGGGACGGTGCGTTGCGTGATGCCTACAGTCACAAGCGAGCAAGGTCAGAAGCTGTTGGGCGCCCAAGTGTTAGTTGAAGGTCAGTATGAATGTGATGCTTCTGGGCGACCGAGACTGATGTTCGTTGAAGCAGTGAACCCCTCACAGGGAATAGACCTGCAATCGACGATGAGGTTTTAAACTAAGCCCGGCCCAGCGCCGGGCTTCTTGTACCTCCCCTTTAACACTCGGGCTCCTTTGGTCATCCCAAATTTTAGCACCCGCTTAAGCCCGCCCTGCGTAGCCGAATCCTTCGCGGCATATCTTGTTACAACCATTCACCTGTAGGCACCGCCCTTAGAGAACTTCAAACTTTGAGTCTAGTCCTAATGCTAGGCGTGCTTTAAACCGTGAGCGCCTGCTGACAACCCATAGAGGTTCACAAAATGAAAATGACACTACCCGCCCTAGCTTTGGGTGTCCTCATTTCGCAAGGAGCGATGGCAGCCGGAGATGGCACAGCCGCTCTTGGAGGCGGCGTTGGTGGTGCTCTAGGCAACATCGTAGGCCAACAGCTCGGGGGTTCGACAGGCGCGGCGGTAGGCGCAGGCGTAGGTGGTGCTGCGGGTAGTGCTGTTGGTGCTCAAAAAGGCAATAGAGCCGAAGCTGCGTTAGGTGGCGGTATCGGCTCGGCTGGCGGCTCACTAATTGGTAATCGCCTCGGCGGCACAA
The DNA here is from genome assembly GCF_012985615.1 of Pseudomonas sp. WS 5412. Taxonomy (NCBI): domain Bacteria; kingdom Pseudomonadati; phylum Pseudomonadota; class Gammaproteobacteria; order Pseudomonadales; family Pseudomonadaceae; genus Pseudomonas; species Pseudomonas sp. WS 5412. The sequence continues at coordinate 144,909 of NZ_JAARMB010000010.1, read as the reverse complement.
CTGGCTCGACGATCGGCGCAGGTCTCGGCGGCGCTGCGGGTGGCGCGCTTGGAAACAACCTGGCGGATGATGAGAGCAATCATCGGTCGGATGGTAAGAAGCACAAAGGCAACAACAAGCATAAACACAAGAACAAGCATCGTTAGTTTCTGACGCGGTTACATCGAGCCCGGCCCAGCGCCGGGCTTCTTGTTTCTGGCGAGCCTCTACCCTGCTATTGTGGCGCCCTTAGATCGCAATGGAACCAATGAAGCATGGAGTCATGGAAGACACTGGCGATAGCCCTACTGGCATCGGTCAGCACGCAGGCCGTATCAGGTGATGGCGCCAACCCTATCGCTGCCGCGATATTTCTCACAATTTCCGCGCCAACCATTTTAATTGGGGCGACCACGTCCCTCACGACCGAGCCGCCGAAGGTTTTCACATCGGCGAAGACCGACGCTCTGGCATTCATTGGGTCGGATGGAGAGATTCGCGGCGCACAGTTTGAGCAAGCATCCCGACACTATCGATTGAGCTATAGGTCGCCCCTCATGTCCGATATGCAACTCGCCAAGGCAATCGCGACATCCTACTGAGCGCAACTTTTCACATCCCTTTCACAGTCGGGCGCTTATGGTTACCCCAGCTCCTAAAGAACATCCCTTTAAGCCCGCTAATCCCCATCGCGGGCTTTTCTTTGTCTGCGATTTATTGCGAGGCGGCTGAGGCTTGCGGCTGCGATGAAGGTACAAGACTCGAAGCGCTCAGCTTTCCAGTGGCGTCCTCTGGCAACGTGTACATGGCGCCTGTGAGTGGGTCAACGATCAGCATTCCTATCAAGCCGCCAATCAGCAGGTTGCCCCAGTACCAACCGCTAACAGTCGATTTCAAAGGAACAGTTGTCTCTGTGTAGCCTTCCTTCTGGAAGGTGACGGTATAGCTTTGGCTTTTGAAGTAGCCTCGGCTAGTCTCCAAAATCGCGGTGCCTGGCGTAACGCCCCTCAGCAGCACGTCTCCGCTGCTGTTTTTGATTACGTAGTTGGCGTTTGTAGGCAGGCTGTAAAGGCCAACTTTCGGCTTGCTGTCGCTCACAATGCTAGCGCAGCCGGCCAGAGTAATTATTGCAGCAAAAGCGATGGCACCCGCCACCTTCCCCATCTTCATACAATCACTCCGTTGCGCCGTCATTGGCATAGCTGATGCTCAGCCGGGCGCGATTGTATCGAAATGATGGCAATTAGACATCTATTCGACAAAAAGCTTCTTCGCGGTTTTCATAAGCCCCATGATCATGCGATATATGCATTTACGCATAGAACTTCCTGCCGCCCTCTTGCCAAGATATGTCAGCACCAATACTGTGTATGCATACAGTACTCGCAAGGAGCGAAGCATGAACCAGGCACCCTACTCCGCATCAAAACCACGAAATTCCTACGAGCTTGTTGGCCGCCGCCTGCAAGGCTTGATCGCCTCTCCCCGGGTACAGCGGATTCAATTGGTCGAGGTATCCAGGCGCGACGATGAAAGCCCTGAAGCCTGGCGCCAGGTCATCCAAGATATCGGCGACACAGCCGGCATCAGAATCGAGCACCTGGATGACGGTGCCGTAAGGATCGGCTGGCGTGAGTACTGCGATTCCTAAATGAGCCCGCCAGTGAGCGGGCTTTTTATTGTCTCCCGCAAAAAATATGGGAATACCCATTGACGACAAATATGGGATTGCCTATATTTGCGTCCATGCCAGCAACGAACATCGCCGGCCAGCAGCGAGAGCTGCGCCGCTCTTTAACAGTCAGCGAAATACAGAAATACCAACAGACCGCATTGCCTCTACCGGCGACCGGCGATCAGACGGGTCAGATAGCCCGCCCACGACAGGAGAACCCTGTACGGCTGATCGAGAGCGAAACGCTCGAACCGTGCGAATGACCTGGCAAGCAATGCGCCCCGCGAATCCCAGCGGCAGAAGGGAGACTCAACTGAACAGAATTAGCAGTCCCGATAGCCTCGGCTGGGAACGCCGGACCTCATGCACCCTGCCCCACTCAACCAGGGCATTCAGAGCTGTAGCGTGCATGTTGTAAGGACCTGTGATCCACGGCGAACAGATGCTGTTTGACGCCGTGAGGAGGAAGCTCGCCGCCCACCCACGAAGACGACCGGCCAGCCCTGCAATCAGCAGCGGGCAAGGGGCCACATCGCTGACGCAACAACCCCGGCCTGTCGCCAGTAGCGAGGCCGGGGGTTTCACCGATAGGCCTTGGCAACAGGGCCTAACGGGAAACCAACCCGGGAGTCACGACGATGGAAGCAACAATCATCAACGGCGCATGGAAGGGTCACCTCGGACGTGGCCTTGCGCCGCGAGAGCTTCAGTTTCTGCTATGGATTGCCCAGGGATTCACCTCGAAAGAGATTGCCCGAGAGGCAGGCATTGAGGCAGGCACAGTCAAGAAGCGCCTGACCAATGCGATGTTCAAGCTGGGCGTGACGAAGCGCACTGCTTTGGTGGCTGAGGCCATGAAGCGCCAGATCATCACGCCGGTGTGCTTTGTGCTGGCGGCGCTGATCGCCATGCACTCGATGATCAGTGACGACTCGCTGCGTCGTGATCGCCGGGCGCCGGAGAGGCGGATGGCTCAGGTGCGGATGGTGCGCCGAGCGGAATGTGCCGAGCTGTTCGCCTGATAGGCACGCAAACCCAGGCAGTCGCCAGCAGCTGGCCTGGCTGTTCTACCGGGCTTCAAACAGCAAGATCACTGTCGCAGGTAAGCAAACATGTGCTGTACATAATCGGCTTTCCCGAGAGGTACACCGTTATTGCGCAAGATGTTGTAAGCCGTGACCAGGTGAAAGTAAAACTGTGGAGTAGCCCAGTTCACTGCGTATTCGCTGCCGGTCATATCGAAGGCCATGCCGTTTGGTAACTCGATAGCGATTTTACGCTCGGCCCCTTCCTCTATCTGAGCTCGGTCTGCTGATTCAATAACTACCAAAGTGCGTTTGATTAGCTCCTTCGCTGCCGCCATATTTTCCGGAGGGGCGAGCGAACTAACCGGCCGCTGTGTAAGCCGCTGCACCGCCTCCTGAGCTTGAGTGCAAGCGTACTGAATTTGCCGGGCTAGATCGTGCATATCCGGTGCTAGCCGGGCTCCAAGCAGAATTTGCGAGTCGTAGCCACGCTCTAGAGCAGAAGCCTCGCCCTTAGACAAAAGTGACGATAAAGCTCGCAGCATTTGCGCGAAACACGGGATGGTAACTGTGTAGACCGACATGTCTTTTCCCTAAGTAGTCATTCATAACGGGCAAAAAGGATCTGCCTTTCTCCCGGACAGCAGCCTGAATCCTAGCAGACTGTTGACGTTCTTCCGCCGGCATTCCCGCGGCCCCTTCCCAGACTCTATTACGTCAGCACTCCTCCCCCGCGCCCATCAGCAACCAGCGGGAGGCATGAGTGTTGACGAATACAGGTGAACAATCCGCCAATCTGGAGGCGACCATGATCCAAAGTCACCAAGCTCACTGCGATGTAGCACTTGCAATGAACCAACGCCGCAATATCTCCATAGCCTTTTGTCTCGGCATGGTCGGCTCCAGCACGCCAAAGAACTCCCCCCGCTACCGCGTAGTCCCAGCGGGCCACGAGTTCTTCCACGTCGTCGAAGCCTCCACTGGAAAGGTGAAGGGGTTCCGTCGCAATCACAACGAAGCCTGTGCCCTTGCCCGCTCCCTGGAGTCTCGTCATGCAAACAAGCTACGCGGATAGCGCCCAGGCCCGCGAATCCGACAGGCGCTGGGACTTGCCCAACTTCGGAAAGACTCAGCATATCGATCTGTTCCACGAGTACACGGCAGATGACCTGGCAGAGCGTGAGGCGCGTCACCTCACAGAACGCGCCAGCTTAAAGCTGCGTATCAGCGTAGCCATGGGGCAGATGGAACTGATCTGCCCGCCAGTAAGGGGTGCTGAATGAACATCGCCCAGCGAGACCACCAGATAGCCGCGGGCTGGATAGAGGCCGAGATAGAAAACCTGATCCGGGATCTGGGTAAGGAAAATGCCAGCGCTGCGGCGCGGTCATGCATAACCCTGGCTTTTATGCTGAGAGCCATCGACGAAGCTGAGCACCGTCATTACCAGGCGAAAATTGACCAGATCTACGCCAAACACAACGCCTCTACCGTTTCCGCCGCATAACTCTGCTGACCCACACCACTTTCAATGCTGCGCCAAGCGCGGCGAGGGATCGTCATGTCCAAAAATGCCAACAAAGCACTCGCACAAGAATCGCTCGAAACATCTGAGGCTCAAGAAGTGCATAAATCTGTAGCGCCTGCTGTTTCGATCACCGACATCGTCGAATATCAGCCGCATGAAGAGCAGATCGTTCGCCTGGAGACCACCTACGCGAAGCTGGTCGTTGATTGCTCGACGAGCGAAGGTTTGGCAAATGCCAAAGAGGTTCGCGTTGACATCCGCGACGTGCGCTATGCCCTGGCGAACACTACCAAGACAGCACTGGTGCCATACCAGCAGAAGGTGAAAGAAGCACAGGCCCGAGTTAATCAGGTCAAGGATTTTGGCGAGGCGTTGAAGGCTCGAGTTTTGGTCCTGGAAGAGCCAGTTGATGAAGCCATCAAAGCCGAAGAAAAGCGTATCGCCGATGCGAAGGCCGAGAAGGAGCGCCTTGAACAAGAGCGCATCGAAGCCATCCGGGCAAAAATCAACCGCTTCAGCGCTGTCGCTGCCGCCTATGCAAGCCGAAGCGCAGCCGACGTTTCTAACATCCTGCAGGGCGTCAAGGAAGCGGTGATCCTGCCCGAGGAGTATGGCGAGTTTGAAGCTGAAGCCACCATCGCTCGCGACAACGCGATTGATCAGCTGGAAGTGCTGCACAAGTCTGCCCTGGAGCGCGAAGCGGCCGCCGAAAAGCTACTGGCCCAGCAAAAGGAGCTTGATGAGCTGCGCGAGAAGCAGCGAATCGCCGACGCCGAGGCTGAAGAGCTGCGCAAACAACGCGCAGAAGAAGACCGCAAGCGCTTGAAGCAGCAACAGGATGAGTTAGACCAGCAACGCCGTGACATGGAGGCTCAGCAACGTCAGCAGCGTGAGCAGCAGGAAGAGCAACAACGCCAGCAGCGCGAGCGCGAGGCACAGTATCAGCGCGACCAGGAAGAGCTGGCCCGTCTGCGCGCCCAGGCTGCCGCGCCTGCTCCAGTAGCGGCTGTCGCTGCCGCTCCAATCGAAAAGGAAGTTGAAACTGCGCCTGTTGCAGTAGTCGCCGCCGCCATGGCTTCCATCAACGTAGACCCGACTACACCCCCGGCTGAAGAAATTGTCGAAGTGGTCGCCCTGGGCTTCGACGTTGACATCGACACCGCTCGCACTTGGCTGCGTGCCCTCAGCTTCTAACCACCCTTTCCATCTGACGGCCAGCACAACCCATGCTGGCTACGGAGAGCGTTATGACCGATACAGACACCCAAGCACAAACCGGCCTCGCCACTTACCACGACCCATCGCACAACGCTGCAGCACTCATCCTCGACCCGGGCACCATGAAGTCGATGAGCGATCTCGCGATGATGATGTCAAAGGGCGTTACAACAGTCCCTAAGCACCTCAAGGGCAACCAGGCTGACTGCATGGCGGTAGTGCTGCAAGCGATGCAATGGCAGATGAACCCATTCGCGGTGGCGCAGAAGACCTTTATCGTCAACGGTGGCGCATTGAGCTATGAGGCCCAGCTCGTGAACGCAGTGATCACCGCCAAGGCGCCGGTCAAAGGTCGCTTGAACTTTGAGTGGTTCGGCTCCTGGGAAAACGTCATCGGGAAGATGCGCGAAGTCACCAGCAAAACGAAGAAGGACGAGGATACAGGCGAGCCCAAAAAGTATCGTGTCCCGGCCTGGAGCTTTGACGACGAAAAAGGCCTCGGGATCAAGGTCTGGGCAACCTTCAAAGGCGAAGACGAACCGCGCACTCTTGAGCTGTTGCTAACCCAGGTTCGCACACGCAACTCTACGCTCTGGGCGGAAGACCCGAAGCAGCAAATCGCATACCTGGTCACCAAAAAATGGGCGCGACTCTTCTGCCCTGACGTGATCCTTGGTGTTTACACCCCTGACGAATTCGAGGACTCGTACGGCGGCGAGATCGATATCACCCCCGCCAAACAGACTGCGAACACCGCTGCCGCGGCAAGCGTGTCGTTCGGGCCTAAATCTCCATCACCTGACATCGACGGAGTATTTGCGGACCTTCTGGTCGTCGCGAAGCGCCAGGACATTGAAGCCTACGCGGCAGCTTGGGCGAGCCTCAAGCCGAAGCAGCGAGCGGCAATCGGTCTTGAATGCCACGAAGCACTCAAGAGCATGGCGGCGACCGTTGATGCTGACTTCACCGACATGAGCGGCTCCAACGCAGACCAGCCCCATTCAGAGGAGGCCGCGTAGTGAGAACTGAGCTTCAGGGCACGGACAAGTGGCATGCAGACCGATCTGGCCGAGTGACAGCCAGCCGCTTTAAAGACGTGTTGGCCTGGGGAAAACCTGACAAACATGGGAAGCGCGAGCCGATGGGCGCGCGCACCTCATACATGCGCGAACTGTGCTTCGAGCGGCTGGCAAAGAAGTCCAAACACAACGTCAGCAGCGCCTCCCTGAAATGGGGGCACGCCGAAGAACAAAAGGCCCAGGACGCCTACGAAATGCTGACCGGCAACATCGTCCTTCCCTCAGAATTTATCGTCCACCCCAAGTACGACTGGCTTGGCTGTTCTCCCGACGGCCTGATCAACGATGACGGAGGAACTGAATCAAAGTGCCCTTTCAACGAAGCAATTCACATCAGGACCTGGCTCGAAGGCATGCCCGAAGAACACATCCCACAGATTCAGGGATGCATGTTCGTTACGGGTCGCAAGTGGTGGGACTTCATTTCGTTCGATTCCCGTCAGGATGAAGAGTGTCAGCTCTACATCGAGACGATTTACCGCGACGAGGACTACATCGCAAACCTGCACAAGGAGCTGGTCCAGTTCAACCTGGAACTCAATCGCATGGTCGACGAGGTCGCAGACAAGGCGCGGGCGCAAGCCCACCGCCTGGGAGCCTGACCATGCGCCGCATAGCCCGCACCCAGCAACGCAAACGTCAAACCTGGCTCGCACTGCCGGCCAGTGGAATAGAAGAGGTAGGCCATGGCCAAGACTGTTCAGGAACGATCGGCCAAGGCTGCGCATAAGCGCTTGGCGGTCGCCGAGAAAGAATTGCGGCACAAGGTCAGGCCTGGAATCGAGCAGGCCATGGAGCGGATCTGCGCCAGAGGCAAGACGCCGATCATCAGCGAGGTTCTGCAGATCGCCATCATGAAAATGGACTTGATGACCGACGAAGAGCTTGCGGCCTTCTTGAGCTATCCGCGCCACGAAATCGTGATTAGCGAAAAAGTGGCGCGATTATTTCAAGCTCAAAGCTTAAGCGCGGCTCTAAAGTACTCTGGCGACGAAATTATAAGGCCTGAGACAGTTGATTAGCGCTTTGTGCAGTGATCGCAGCTCACCTTTTGAATCCCGTAATGAAACTCGGCACCGAAATGCAATCGCCAAAGTTCACAGTGCAAATTAATAAAATCATCCATACAACGGTAAGGGATATACCCAGTTGGATGGGAACTTTACTCACAGAGAATTTTTCTAAGATCAGCGATCTCATGAATAATCCTGTTCCGCCCTTCTCAAGCCTGTTGCGAACTGCCATTCGGATCTCGCTCTGCTCCTGAGAGAAGAGCCGCACGGGCTCACGATCTCGCTCAAGCTTCAAAATATCTAGAAGTCTTATTTCTGACTCCCTCAACTCTGCCTCCCAATGCTCCTGCCAATACTTTGCGCCTGCTGCGATTTTTGTCTGATACCACGAGACCAGCACGCCGGTGACGCAAGCCATGAATGACACGACTGGGAATGCGCCGGAGGATTGCACCAATCCGGCAAACAACACGCCTTGAAAAATCATTAAAAAGTTGTTGCGGTTAGTTAACTGACCAATCTCGAAGTTTCTAATTGTGATGCACTGCTCGTAAACGCGCTTTGCTGCAGCAAGCTTATCGTCCGCCTGTGCGATGGGCTTTTCTGGTTCTTTCATTGCCTTTCCTTGGTCATTTTCGATCATTTAATCAGACTGAATACATAAATAGCCACTATCGCTGTCTCCGATAACGAGGGCAGCGCCTGACTGGATATAATCCATGGACGATCAGTTCTACCTGCAAGACAGCCGCAACCATGCCTACGTCGGCGACGGGTTGTCGTTCTGGGGCTTTGCCGGCTCCGGATATGTCACCGACCTGGCCAAGGCCCAAGTGTTCACCCGTGATGGCGCTTGCGATCACCGCGACACTGACATTCCTTGGCCCAAGGCCTACGTCGATGCCCGGGCGCGTATTGGTGTCGACTGCCAGAATGTGACCTTGAGCGAGGCGCTCAACAGGCACCCTGACGCACCCGAGTTTTACATCCAGAAGCCGCAGTGCTGGAACGGCAACAACCTGATTTGGCTTTGCGAAGATGGCGTGCTCACAAGCGACCTGTCGAAGGCAATCGTAGTGCCGAGAGCTCTAACCGTGACCTGGATCGGTAAGCTCGGTCAATCAGGTGCAGTGGTCTGGCCCAGGCTATACATCGACGAGCATAGCCGCCGGCTGGTCGAACGCGACGACGTGAATATCAAAGACGCCCTGCGCGGCACCGGGATCAAGTTGGCCAAGCCGAAGAAGCCCAAAATGATGATGTTCAATTGTCACGGCTGCGGCCGGTTTATCAGTGACGCGCAGCGCTATCGCGAAGACTGCCGGTACTGCGGGGCTAGCAACACGCCTTGATCCAGCCCTACCCATTACACTGGATGCCTACGGTCACTCTGTAACTGTGAAGTCGCCGAGATTATCGTTCATGTATTGGGCGATCTCCAAGGCCCGAGCAAACGACGTTCCAGGCTTAACGTCAAAACCGAACAATTCGGTCGGCATACCGTCGTCAGCAGTCGCATATTCAATGCAAATGAATGGGACGTGGCTTGCGTATTGCTTCACGGTGAACAACGGCTGAGCGCGCTTCGTCATTTTGATCTCCTTGAACCGGCTCCATGCCGGTCACCCGTAATACCCCATATCAACGAATCACGCCAGCCGATGAGGGTGGCATTGAAGGTCATACCAATCTCAATCAATAAACAGGCATTGGCCTTGATACACAATATTTTGTTATTTCCTTGCATTTTAAAATAACGGGCTCAATTACAGCTCCTTCACTTGGCCACCAGCAAGCTCTAAGTTCGGACTGTTCAGAGAACTTAAATTCTTTTATTAAAGCCGGATTTACTGAGTCGTCCCAATCAAAGCCGTTCCAACTCTGGTCTCGACTCATATACTTAACTTTATAGACGCCGAGAAACCGAACAACTGGAGCTACAGCTACTAGAGCTTGTGTCAGATGCCAATAGAATGCCCTAAGGTCAGTCACCTCAACACAGGAATCAACACCTTCAAACTGATCAGCAGTTTTTTTCGAGTAAACATTAGACATGCAATGAACAAACATATTTGGATGGTTGAATTCACGTACAAAGTGACAATCTGTTGTAGTGACTTCACAGTTAGGTCCAACATTAACAGCTCCAAACGCTGTTAATGCTCGAGTATGAATACTATCGACATCCCGTGTAGTTGACTTTTCAACATAGTGCCTAACTGTTTTAATCCCTTCTAAAGCGTCAGAAACCCCGTCTTTGTGTTCGGTTTTACGAAAGTCGTGAAGCGTGCCGATCCGAACGCCTCCTTGCATCAACAACGATTCACTGAATTTTTGTTCTGCGTACTTGAAAGCTGATGTCATGACTTTCCTCCCATGAATGGCACCACTATGCCATCAAGGAACTCCAATGCCCATTACCGACGGTAGCGTGTGCGGCGGTATCCAAGCTGCGACGCAAGCGTGTTCCGCTGGTTCGGGCGGCGCCTTCTGCTGCAGCTTTAAGCTCGCTCAGCAATCAGCTTGGCCCCGACCTCACGCCCAGCCACCTGCGCCAGGCCACGGTCAACATAGGTTCGGTCACCCGCAACAACCGGCACCACCACCTCACCACCACGCTTTACCTCTACGTTGATACGCCAGGTCTCCCGGCCTTCCTCGTCCTTGTCGCACTCCATGTAGTTCCAAACCTGAAAGCCTTCGATCTCGTCGTAAATATCGTGCTTGGTCATGGTCCTGCCCATTTAGAGGAAGGGGCCATCCTAGCTCAAAGCCATCCAGTACGGATGATCACGGTGATAAGGCGAAGAACGGCAGCGATCAGGTTTATCCACTCGGTCAGTCGTTTCATGCGGTAACGCTCCGGCTTGGTTGATGCCGAGATTATCGGCACGCCCAAGACAAGAGCCGTGGTAGCGGAACCGCACATGACTTAACTCCTCCCCCACTCCACCACCCGGGCATGGCCCGGCAAGGACTCCCCGTGAAACGGATTTACCTCAGCGGCCCCATGACCGGCCTGCCCGACCTCAACTTCGCCGCCTTCCACGCCATGACCACCAACCTGCGCGCCGGCGGCCACACCGTCACCAACCCCGCCGAGATCAACCCAGACGGCGGCACCTGGAGCGACTGCATGCGCCGCGACATTGCAGCCCTGATGGACTGCGACACCGTGGCCACCCTGCCCGGCTGGCAAGAATCGAAAGCCGCCCAGCTCGAAGTCCTGATTGCCCAGCACCTCGGCATGACGATTGTGAATGCCCATGATCTGACATGCGACACCGTCGATGATCCGGTGTAACTTGTTGAGCTCGGCACGTTCAGCCGCCCTCCTCTGCCTTGTCATAATTAAGGAATTGTCATGCCTGAGCCGATGGTCACCCCTCGCAGAACGTTCAACTTTGCAAAAATGAAAAGCCCCAGATCCCACGCCAACTCAGAAGCGCCAGGCTCTTATAATATTGCTACAACAATAAGCAAAACCGTAATTAATGCCGGAGAAAAATTAACTTTCGAACAATATATAACTGGCTACGGAGAAATCAGCGATGCGAAAATTCAATGCTATATATCCTCGGATATTTTCAGCTCAGAAACATCACTTGTTAAATGCGGCTTAGGATTAGAGAACGAGAAAGATCTTGCATGGGGAAACACTGAGCAAAGCATCGAAGGGGATGGCTTTCGCATGACTTTGGATGCGATCAGCGTTTCACATTGGGACAAGAGCACGGTCTTTGTCGACGCCAGTGAAAGAATGAACTCCGTAATTACCGAAATGCGTTATAAAAACCCTCCTTTCACCTACATCCTAAATACGAAAAAGAAAGCCAAAAGCGGAATTCATTACATAGACTTTTACTTAACATTTTTCAATGGTAGAGAATGGATTACCAACAAAGAGCGAGTAGAGTTTAAAATCAGGAACCTTTTCGAGAAATACACTACACCCATTTCAGGGTTGGCAATTGTGGCTTCAGTCTCAGCTATCGCCAAGATTATATTAATGCCTATAGGTAAATGGATAATCTCTCTATTCTGATTTTTCTCCCCCAAAGCAGGGTTCCTAATAAAGCCCTGCTAACTCCCGCTTGCCCCCTCCTTCAAAGTCAGCTGCTATAGCGGCAAGGAAAAGTGTTGCCGATGAAAGCTCTTTCCATTCGCCAGCCCTGGGCCTGGCTGATCATCCACGGCGGCAAGGAAATCGAAAACCGCAGCTGGCACACCAAGTTCCGCGGTCGCTTCCTAGTGCACGCCGCCAATGGCATGACAAACAACGAGTTCACCATGGCCCTTCTGTACTGCTCGGAACGTGGCTTGCCTATGCCAGATCGTGACGACATGCAGCGTGGCGGCATCATCGGCTCGGTTGAGCTGGTCGATAGCCTCGATACCAGCAGATCGCCCTGGTACATGGGGCAGAAGGGGTTCTTGTTGCGCGATCCTAAGTCGCTACCCTTCACGCCGTACAAGGGGCGACTGGGCTTCTTCGAAGTGCCTGACGAACTGGTGACTCCATGATCGCCCCCCCCTCCGGTTCGCCTACGTCTTCATCTGCAAGGCCGCGCGCCGAGAAATGGAATCCGTTATGTAATCGGGGGGATTCGAAGCTCGCGACACCAAAATTGATATGCACCTTCAAGAACCTCTCCGACCTGAAGCTGGGTGCCATTATCGTCGACATTGAAATAGTAACGGTGGCGCATCAAGGGCTCACCCGCAGGCGAACCCGCAGAAAAAGGTTGTTGCGTCCATTCAACCTCTGTCACAAGCCCGGCATCGGCGAACTTATCTATACCCAAATGCTTACCGCTATTGGCAAGTTGATAACAAATTCGAAGATGATCAGAGCTCTGTCTCACCCATTGCTCAAAATCGCTTTTCCCCTTTTTTGAAAATAGTGGATTCGCCCTCAACTCCACCTCGTGATATTTCCAAGCCCAATCAACCATTGACCACGCCGTGATCCCGCAATCAAACGCGTAATAAACAGCTGGGAAAAACTGGTCGCTTGGATCGTCTTTTTGAATTGCTTCATTGAAACGGTTTATTCCCCATTTCAACTTCAGTAGCAGATCGAAAGGCGTTTTTAAGTAGAAGTGCTTTATCTGAGAGGACATCGATGTTCCATCCAAGAATATTGGTTCCACTCTAAGCCTCAACCTCCCATTCCTCAACAACACAGCCTGCCAGAGCACCGCAGGCGAGGTATTCGCATGTCTCAGAAAACTGTTAAAGCCATCATGGAGCAAGCCCAGGTATTCGCCAGCAGCTGGTCCATGGTAGGCGGCCGGTTCGCCGCAGACGACCAGGCCGAGCGCGCCAAAGATGAAAAATTAGTGCTGGAGAGGCTCGTCGCCGGCGCACTGGAAGGATCGGTAGGCGCGCCACAGGATGTCGGCGAGATGATCGAAGCGCTGCTTGCCTGGCATAAACGGCAGACAGATCAACTGCAGATCATTACCGACAACTCCAAAGAAGGCACGACCCTTCAACTTGGCACCGACGAGCCGGTCGAGATCATGCTGACAAAAGATATGGCCAAGGGTTTGCGCATCGGGCTCGTTCTGGCAATGGATCGTCTTGGGAAACTGCCCATCAGCGTCAGCCATGACGGTGATGACGACCCTGACACCGACGACGAATAACCCCCTCCCCACCGTTTGCCGCCCAGTGCGGCAAGGACACCCCGTGTACGCAACGAAACTCACCCTGCTCATGACGGCCATCGTGTTGTACGTGGCGGGGTCCACCTTCTGGTTTTTCTGGCAGGTGCCGGAGCTGCTCTCTACCGGCACCGAACAAACCCTGGTCGTAGCATTCGCCGGCTCCGTCGCCTGGGCGCTGCTCACCTTCGGTTTCATCATCCACATCATCAAGACAGCGCGGCCTACAGCGGGCGGCGGGAGGTAGGCATGGACGACATTCAGTTTCTATCGCATGAAGATGTCTGTGAGCTCACAGGCGCCAAGACAAAAGCCGGGCAGATACTTGTCCTGTCCCGAAATGGCATTCGCCACACCATCAAACGCAATGGCTGGCCATGCGTGATCTCCGCATCACTACTAGTTGGAAAACATGACCGGCAGCCTGAGAAAGCCGAATGGCAGCCTCGGATGGGAATTCAATAAATGGCAAGACGACCCACTAACCCCGGCAGCATTCCCCGGTTGAGAAAGCGACTGCGCCCCGGGGGAAGGGTTTATTACTACTACGACGCAGGTGATAAGCCGCGCCGGGAGATCGCTCTAGGATCTGACTACGGTGCCGCAATTGTTGAGTATGCCCGACTTGAAAAGAGCCGGGCCGCCAATGCAATCGTCGCCCAGGTGCTGACATTTGAGTACGTAGCGAACAAGTACATGGATGAAGTGGTACCGACAAAGTCCATGGCCACCCAAAAAGACAACATTCGCGAGCTGAAGCAACTGCTGGTCTTCTTCAATGACCCACCCGGGCCGTTAGAGGCAATCGAGCCCAAGCATGTTGTTCAGTACCTCCGCTATCGGTCGAAAACGGCAAAGGTGCGAGCCAATCGTGAAAAGGCTCTACTCAGCGCAATCTGGAACTTCGCGCGCCAGAGCGGCTATACGTCACTCGCAAACCCTTGTGCTGGCATCAAAGGGAACAAGGAGACCGGCCGGGACACCTACGTCGAAGACGAGATGCTCGCTGCGGTGTACCTTCATGCGGACCAGCCACTCAAGGATGCACTAGATCTGTTCTACCTCACCGCCCAGCGCATTGGCGACACACTGAAGATGGACGAGCGCGACTTACTCGATGGTCAGCTGCTCATCAAGCAGGGAAAGACCAGTGCGAAGCGCAGGATAGAGGTTGTTGGTGAGCTGAAGGTGGTCATTGACCGTATTCTTGAAAGGAAAAAGGGGCACAAGATTCGATCAACCAAGCTCGTTGTAATGGACAACGGCCAGGCGATGACGGCGAGCATGCTCAGGGGAAGATTTGACGCGGCCAGGTTGAAGGCTGGGATTGAAAAGTCTGCGTTTCAGATGCGCGACCTGCGCGCAAAAGCTGCAACGGACAAGGAGGAATCGACAGGCAGCATCCGTGATGCACGAGACCAACTCGGGCATACAACTGTCGGAATGACAGAGCAATATATTCGGCGCCGCAAGGGCCTGAAAGTGCTTCCAACCAAGTGAAAATCCGTTCCGCAATTAATTTGGCACCCTTGAAAACAAAGGCCTTCAAGGCCTCGTTTTCAAAACAATTGCGGGCCGGATACGACGATAACTTATTGATTTATATACCTTTGAATGCGGACTTAAAATCCCCCGCTCGTAAGGGCGTCCCGGTTCGATTCCGGGTTCGGGCACCATAGATATCAAGGGCTTGCATGATGAACTTCATGCAGGCCTTTATCTTTTCTGCTCCGCAATTTTAGACTCTGCTCCGCAATTATCCCTCCCTCGGCGTCCTGCCGACCGAACACGAACTACCAAATTGCCCACGATTCGTGGTGCTTGTCGTATGGCCGCGTTCGGCCAGAAGCGGGAGTTCAGGTCATGGAAAATAAATCTGTCCCGTTATGACTGGTTCCGTTATTACTGCATCGCTTAGATACAGTGAAAAGTTCGCGACCGAGAGCTCGTGCAGTGTCCATATGAACCTTCGGATCCTGCATTTCTGACTCGAGTAGGAGTTCGGACGTCACTACGCATGCGCCGCAATAGTCGAAGATCCCATGGTCAATCTGCGTCTTCATGGCGTCGGCATAACCGTGCCGCTCATAGGTTCCCCCATCGGCACCGCCGACACCGACAAGATGAACGCGCAGGTGACGAAGCTTCTTCACCAGCTTGGCATCCGAACTGTAATCAAACGCCCAGCCATTGGCGAACACGCGATCGATCCATCCCTTGAGAAGCGCTGGCATCGACCACCAGTAGATGGGATAGACCAGCACAAGGGCATCGGCGCGATCGATCCGCGCCTGCTCGGCGGCAACATCAGCGGGAGGCGGTTCCTCCCTGTGATGGACAGCGAGATCAGCCGCAGTGAACCTTGGATCGAACGCTTGCGCCGAGAGGTCCGCGATTTCGAAGGAGTTGCCGGGATCTGCCAGGGATACGCCTTCGGCGATTTGCGAAGCGAGGCTATGGGTGAGGGACTGGGGATCGTGATGGGCAACAACGATAAGCGCGTGCATGTCGAAAACTCCTGCTAGTGATTGAGGGCGAAAGGGCGAACCCTATATACTATTGGTAAGTTACGCACAGTAAGTTACTTTTGGTATATAGTCATGTCAAGCATCGAGACAAGAGAGCAGGATTCCAGACCGCAGCCGCGTCGGCGCATGTCAAGGGAAGAAAGGCAACGACAGTTGCTGGACGTCGCCTGGCGGCTAGTCCGGGAGGAAGGCACGGAAGCTTTGACGCTTGG
The DNA here is from genome assembly GCF_012985615.1 of Pseudomonas sp. WS 5412. Classification (NCBI taxonomy): domain Bacteria; kingdom Pseudomonadati; phylum Pseudomonadota; class Gammaproteobacteria; order Pseudomonadales; family Pseudomonadaceae; genus Pseudomonas; species Pseudomonas sp. WS 5412. The sequence goes on along the minus strand of NZ_JAARMB010000010.1, from coordinate 128,983 downwards.
ACGGCTCGCCGAACAAGCTGGCGTGACAAAACCCGTGGTTTACGATCATTTCAGCACGCGGCCCGGGTTGCTGGCGGCGCTCTATCAGGAGTTCGATGCTCGCCAGACCGCACTCATGGACGCCGCGCTTCAGACGAGCAAACCCACCTTGCTGGAAACTGCGACGGTCATCGCATCGTCTTACGTCGACTGTGTGCTTCTCCAGGGCAACGAGATACCCGGCGTGATCGCGGCGTTGGCCAGCTCACCAGAGCTCGAAAAGATCAAGCGCGAATACGAAGCGATCTTCATGAACAAGTGCCGGATGGCCCTCTCCCCATTTACCAGAGAGGGTTCTATCGCGCCCGCGAGTCTTCGGGCGATGCTCGGTGCGGCCGAGGCCCTATCCCATGCCGCCGCAACCGGAGAAATCACACCCGAGCAGGCGCAGGACGAACTCTTCGAAACGATCATCGCAATGGTCGACAGAAGCGCGCGCAGTGGCACGTAAAGTGTCGACGAGAGCGGTGAGCTGAGCGTTTAGTGAATCGGAGGGCCAAACACGAATCTACCCGACGTTGCACCGGACGTCCGAAAAGGGTCGATTGTAGCCGGTCGCGAAAGACAGGAACCGGCCAGAAGCGAACACTCAACATAACTCCTAGTCACCATGGTGCAGAATGCCCTTCCAAAGAGCGGCGGCCTCGATTACCGCCGCCATAGATGATCCTGATACCAGCCATCAAGGCAGATAGCCCGGCAGCATAAAGCGTTGGCGAATGCTGACTCAGCCATGCAAGCACGATGAGCCAGGTGTCTGGTTTGTCTGGCATGTTGGGCGTCGTAGCTGCGCTGATTAAAGGTAAGTCGCTGATAAAGTTCAGGCTCGGAGAAGAGCATATGGCCACGTGTTACGATCGGCTGCGTTAAACGGATATGTCCCCCAGGAGAACCTGGTACACGATCTAATGAGCTGCAAAACGAGAGGCGAAATATGCAATTTAGAAAACACTACCCAATACTGATCGCTATGAGCTGTCTTCTCTTAACAGCGTGTGACACGAAGAAAGATCAGATTTATCAGGTCGTCCGTTGCGTTATGGCAACAGAGACTGTGGCCGGCGGCGCCCCTGGTGAAGTGGGGATCAAAACCGGGCAGGCGGTTGCTCAATATCAGAAGGACCATGGCCTAGATATGAACTACGAAGAAATTAAAGATCTCGCAGAAAAAGCACGAATAGAAATAACAGGAAATCCGGAGTTGCCAATGCCTGCTCAGATTGATCGAGCAAAAAAAATCATGGCTTCGGATCAATGCAAAAATAGTCATCCCTGATTAACTTGCTTCGCAAAATAATTTCGCAAATAAAAAACCCGACTATGTGGTCGGGCCTCTATCAAACTCGCCGTAGGCAAAATATTAACTATGGGGAAATAATGTTCTCAGCCGTGCGGGAATTCAAGCGGCCTCATTCATCTTGTAAGTTATCCCACCAATTGGGTGTAATGCCTTGGCGTCAATGTCATAGCAGGCATCGAAGCAGAGCTGCACAAAAGGCTCCCAGTCGGTATGACTCACCCACATGGGTTACAAATCAGTTCACGCACATAGGTAACAGTTACTGACTGGCAGGCAATTACTGATCGTCGGGTACCTTCAAATACCTACAAGACACCGACCAAAGCTGATCAAGTCTTGTCGTATAGCTCTGACTCATAAGCTCCCGCCGCATCGCTCCGTCAGGATTCGCCGGCACCGAACAAAGGGCCGGTTCTGAAGCCCTGACATACGCCTGGCACGCCTGCAGCGCGATCAATCCTTGGTCGTAGGCGTTGATATTGCCTATAATAGGCGACCTCAAGATAAAGACAGAGGAGCAAATTTGAACAAGAACTCGTATCGTTATTTGGTGCCTTTGATTTTTGGAACGCTGCTCTCTGCCTCCTTGCTTGTTACATGGCATAGCCATATTTACTCCAGAACCTTCTTCAAGCCAGATCTACAACAAAGCTACCTTATCGCCTCATCAGTACTAGCAATCATAACTTCGCTGGGCATGTTATTCTTTAAAGCAAACATCACACCAGGCAACACTCTCAAAAACATAAAAATCATTATCTGCACGCCAATAGCCGCACTTATAGTATGCATGCTTATATTAGTCATTCCATTTTCACTTTCAATCTACCTTTCCACTGGGACTCAAAGCAGCTACACGACTGCCTATAAAAAAACCTCAGGCGGCAGAAGACGCTGTAGTGGGATTGAATTCTTCGAGCCAGAACTAAATAAGGAAATCAAAATATGCCGATCAAACGTTATCGACAATACTGGACAGGTAAGCGTTTACAAAACCAGCACTCATAACGGCATAGTCATAATAGGCACAAAAATTTAATGGTGTTCTTAGGCAGAGAATTCATATTTTAGGGAGCTGTAAACTATCCCCTCCCCTATCCGACAGGGTGAACACCTGGCCCTGGGCCCAGTCAGTCATGCCCCGGTAGATCGCCGAGATGTCACGCAGCAGCGACCAGGCATCAGCCTTGCTCTGCAGGTTCAGGTTGCAGATGAAACGCAGCTCCAAAGGCCGAGACTTTGACCGGCCTGCCATCACCCGCAATGACAGGAAAACTGCACGAAAAACCGAGCGTGGGTACAACAATCAGTTTGCGCAAAACGCCACCTGTCGACCCAATACTGTTCACCCTCTTCCCCCCGGCACCCCAACGCCCTGCAAGCTGGTGAACTCCAGAGCGACGGTAAAACGCTGCTGCTCAAGAATTACATCAATCTGCCAGCCCAATTTTGCACATAACTGACGCATCAACTGCAGCCCCAGGCCGTATCCATAATCGCTGGATTCCTCCCTCGGCTTGGCCTCCCTGATGTGGTTGGCAATTACCAGGCGCGGGTAGTTGAAGCTGATTTCTACCTGGCCCTCTTCCGCGTATTGCAGGGCGTTGCGCAGGAAGTTACCGATCACGATGCGGCACGCGGTGGGGGGTAGTCGGCAGGGTTCGCTGTGGATGTCGACAAGCAGCTCGATATCCCGGTTGCCGATCAGGTAGCGATGTTTGTCAATCAGCTCGCCGACCAACGCGCTCAGGTCTATATCTTCCTCAGGCAATGGTTCTGGGCGTTCGCGGCTCATCCACAGCAAGGTCTCAGCGATAAGTTGCATGTTCAACACCGAGCGCTCAATGCGCTGCAGGGAAGATGGCAAGACACCGCCGGCCTGCAGGGTCAACAGTTCTATATTGGCCTTGAGCACCGCCAATGGGGTTCGCAGTTCATGGCTGGTGTAGCGCAACAGGCGGCCTTCACGCTGGCTGGCAGCTTGTACTTGCTCAACACTCTGGGCCAGGGCATCGGCCAGGGTATTGAACTCCTTGAAGCTGAAATCCGGGCGCTCGCCGGCCCGGGCATCCGGGTTGTTCAGGGTACTGGACCATTGGGCCAGGCGTCCGAGCGGCCGCACCAGCCACCAGACCAACAGGGCGATGATAATCAGTGCCGGCACGAACACCGCCAGGCTGACAAACACGACGCCCTGCAGTACCTGGTCAAAGTAGGCATCGGACAGAGGCGTCTCGACCTCACCGCCCTCCTCGTGATCATGGTCAATGTCATACATGTAAAGGGTCTTGCCGTCACCCAGGGGCTGGGTGAGGACTGCCCGGATCTCAGCATCGTCATCATCGGAGTCTGTATCACCGAAGACCTGAACGGCACCGAAGGACATGCTCGGCGGAGCCTCGAGCAGTTGGCGCACGCTCGCCGGCAAGGCTTCCTTGCCGATGACGGCCTCGAAGAAGTAGTTGCGCGGCGGTGGCGTGGTCGGATCCTTCTTGTAATGCCTGACGAAATACTGAGCCTCTTCTTCCATCATCGCGCTGGCGGTGTAGAGCAGGCCACGCACGGTGTATACCGGCAGCAGTTGGCTGTAGATCAGTAACACCACAGCAATCAGGAACAGGAAGCTGCCACTGATCACCCACTTCAGACTCAGGCGGTTACGCATGGGGCTTCACCTGAACACCGACCCCAGGCAGGGTGTGGATCAGCGGCCGGTCAAAGGGTTTGTCTACCGCCTTGCGCAGCCGGTGCATGTGGACTTTAAGCGTGTTGCTGTCCGGTGGTTCATCGCCCCAGATCGTGGTTTCCAGGCGCTCCCGGGGCACGAGTTCAGGGCTGGCGCGCATCAGGTACTCCAGCAGGGTCCAGCAAATGGGTGACAAATGCAGCTCCTGCCCGGCGCGGCTGACTTTGCGGGTGGTCAGCTCCATGACCAGGTCGTCCACCTGCAGGCGGCTGGTCTGGCCACTGCGGCGCACGCTCAGGGCGCGAATCCTGGCGACCAGTTCGGCCAGCTCGAAGGGTTTGACCAGATAGTCGTCGGCCCCCGCCGCAAAGCTGGCGAGTTTGTCAGGGAGCGCGTCCAGTGAAGTGAGCATCAGGATCGGCGTCTGGCTGCCTTGCTGGCGTAGCCGTTCGCACACTTGCTGGCCGTCCAGGCGCGGCAACATGATGTCCAGGAGAATCACGTCGTAATGCTGGTCGAGTGCCAGGTTAAGGCCGGCCTGGCCGTTAGTGACGTGGTCGCAGACCATGCCGCTGATTTCCAGGTACTCGATGATGGTCGTGGCCAGGTCAAGGTTGTCCTCGACCAGCAGCAGGTGAATATGCACGGAAAAGTCCCCTCGGACAGGTGTTGCGCAGAGGGTTGAAGGATAACGGAAGTCGGGCGATTTCCCGTGGATGTTTACCTCGCGTTAACCCGGCACTCTCTAAGCTGGGGCTCTTCCTATCCCGAGCTCATCACCGTCATGAACCTTTACTCGATGGTTAAAAGAGTCCTGTTGGCTTTGATTCTATTCGGCCTGATGGCCAGCGTCCTGCCGTCTCGCGGGCAATTGGTCAACCTGGGAGGCGGCAGCCGGTTTCTGGTGGGCGGGCATCTCGAGCAGGCAGCTGCGTGCTGTGTCGCCAGTGCGTTCCGATAACGTAGGCGCCAGTTACAGCTGGCAGGTGCTGATATGCCTGGGGCTGATTGTGGGTGTGTCGATTGCGATGGGTAGCTACATCGTTCATTTGAATGCGCGCATTGATAAGCAGCGAGAACTGTCGCCGGTGTATCTGCACCAATGTGGCAACGGGCGCGGGGGGTTTATTGTGTACCCCGACGGCAGGCGCAGCAGTGATGACTGCTACCCCGCCGATGACCTTGAATCGACGAGCACTGATCAGCCGCAGGACGTACCAGGCACACCCCGCGAGCAATGGCTCAAATACATCCTGCCTGCCGTTGAAGGCCTGCGCAGAATGACCTCCAACAGTCTGATCAGCACCTCCATGCCCCAGCCGAAACCCCGGCACGCCAGCCTGCCAGGCACATCTGATATGCTTTTTTCTTTAACACCTGCATCTGTACCGAACAGCGCACAACCCGGACAATGGCTCATCGGCAGGAACTCTCCGGCCGCCCTTCTTCCTTTTGGAGGCCCCATGGCTAAGATGGCATTTTTTCTTTTAGGGTTTCTGGCACTGACCGTTGGCATTGGCCTGCTGGCCACGATCTCACCGGTCTGAGCCCCGGCCCGTAAAGGCCTGGACTCTTTAGCCGGCAAAAAACATCGGGTACAACGACAGCACCAACAGCCCCGCCATCGACCTGTTGAACAGCTTCAACCAGCGGGGCTCACGCAGGACATTGCGCAAGCCGGTGCCACACCCCGCCCACACGCACACACTCGGCAGGTTGACCACGGCAAACACCACGGCGATGACCAGCACGTTAGTGAAGTAGCCCTCAGCCGGCGTATAGGTGGTGATCGCGCCCAATGCCATGACCCAGGCCTTGGGGTTGACCCACTGGAACACCGCAGCGGCGAGAAAGGTCATGGGTTTGCGCTTGCCGTCGATGTCGTCCGACATTGCGCTGGAGGTCGCTATCTTCCACGCCAGGTACAGCAAGTAAGCCGCCCCGATATAGCGCAACGCGGTGTACGCCCATGGCAACGCCTTGAACACCTCCCCCAGGCCCAGGCCGACCGAAATCACCAACAACATAAAGCCCACGCTGATCCCCAGGGCATGGGGAATCGAGCGGCGAAAACCGAAGTTCACCCCCGACGCCAACAGCATGGTGTTATTGGGGCCAGGGGTGATCGAAGACACGAAGGCAAACAGCGCGAAGGCCGATAGCAAGCTGGTGGACATGAACATGGTGCGTCATCCGGCGAATTATTGTCGCCCTGACAGTAGAGGGTTCTGCCGCGCCTCGCCCCGTACAGCTAGGCCCAGATCGAGAGATACAATTCATCAAGGGTGGGAGCTGTAGAGCCCGGCGAGGCTGCGATGGCGGCTGCACACCCGCACAACTGCAGCTTCGCCGAAGCTCGACCGCAGATGCGAAAGGACTGACGCTTAAACCGGCATTGGCACCTGACGATAGGTAACGGTCTGCCCCAGCGCGATGGCACTGGCCTCAAGCCGCAGACGCTCGGCGTCAAGAAAGCCATGCAACGTTTTGAGATGACCGATCTTGAGTTGAATCTCAGCCATTTTGTCGGCCACCAACGCAGCGCCCTGGGCACAGTCAATCGTACTTTGCCGCTTGGCTTCGAGGATTTCGCCGACCTCAGCCAGGGAAAACCCCATCTTCTGCGCCATCTGAATAAACGCCAGGTCCAGTGCCGTCTGCTCACTGTAAACGCGGTAGTTATTGGCTCCCCGCTGCACGGTGATCAGCCCCAGCGCCTCGTAATACCGCAAGGTATGGCGCCCAAGGCCGCTCCTACGCTCAAGCTCTGCGACTTTCACGGTAAATTTTCCTTGACTGTAGAGGTAGCTCCACAGTTTAGCCTGCGCACCTTATCCAACCAAGGAATGCGCCATGAGTACTCAATGTTTTGTCACCGGCGGCAGCGGATTTATCGGGCAGCATTTGCTGGCCCACCTGAGCGCTACAGGGCACGAGGCCTGGGTGCTGATGCGCCACGCCGCAAATCTTGAAACGCTCAGGGAGCAGGTGCGCCTACTGGGGGGAGAACCCTCGCGCATTCAGGCCGTTCAAGGCGACCTCAATCACCCGAACCTGGGGCTGAGCGCGACTGACCGCCAGCGTATTGCCTCAGCCCGCGTGGTATTCCACGTCGCCGCCCAGTTCGCCTGGGGCCTGTCTATGGAGCAAGCCCGTGCGGTCAACGTCAAAGGTGCTCTGGAGGTTGCCCGGTTATCGGCAAGCCAGCACAGTCGGCTGCTGATGGTGGGTGGCTACATGCTGCAAAACACCGCGCACTTGACCAGCATTGGCATTGATCAGCAATGCCCAGAACACACCGATTGGCCCGCCGTGTACAGGCGTGTGGGTGGGTACGAGGCAAGTAAGCTGGAGGCGCATTTTGCGGTCATTCGCTACATGCAGGCGCAACGGGCCGACTACACCATCGTGCACCCGGCAACGGTCTGCGGGCATAGCGAGAGCGGGCATATCCTGGCTGGTCAGCCGGTAGCAGAGCTGATTCGCAACCTGGCGACGGGCAAGTTGACGGCGATTCCTGGATCAACCCGCCACTGGCTGCCATTGGTCAGTGTCGATTACCTGGTGGCGTTGATGGTCGCGGCGGCATTCGACCCGGCAATGGCAAATCAGCAGGCCCTGGCACTGGACGAGCTCAGCCCCAATCTGCAAGGACTGGTCACACACATCGCCCACACCCTGGAAGTGCAGACTCCCCGCCGCCACCTACCACTGGGCCCACTCAGATGGCTGCTGAAAATACCGGGCGTGGCTACGCACTTTGGCACTAGCCCGGAATCCCTGAACTTCATCCGCACCGAGCGATTCGACATGACTCATAGCCGCAAGCTGGAAAGCCGATATCAGCTCAAGCATGCTGATTTGGCATTAACGCTGGAGAAAACTGCGCGATTCGTCAGACATGGACTTCTGAACTGAAGGAGGTTTTGCCCCCCAACAAATGACATGAGCACTGTTGAGTGCTGGCGTAGAATCCAGCCCAAAGCACAATCATATTCAGGGAAATCCGGATAATGCTCTTCGAGAACCTCGCGCTGTTTTTGTTGATTGTCGAGAAAGGCGGATTGTCGGCGGCAGGCCGCGAGGTCGGGCTTTCGCCCACGTCTGTGTCGGAGCGGCTCGGGGCCTTGGAAAGGCACTACGGCGCGACCCTACTGACCCGTACGACCCGCTCAATCAGCCTGACGGACGAAGGGCGGACGCTGATGGAGGGCGCCCGGCGCCTGCTCGCAGAAGCTGAAGACATCGAGAGCACTATCAAACTGGGCACCGAACGAATCTCGGGGCTGATACGCCTGAGCGCCCCCGTCGACCTGGGCCGCAACCGCATCGTGCCCATCCTCGATGATTTTCTGCAGGAGCATCCCAACGTCAGCCTCGACCTGAACCTGACCGATGGCTACCTGGATCTCGCGGGGCAAGGGATTGATTTCGCCATTCGATATGGCGCCCTGTCCGACAGCACCCTGCGCGTCAGAAAACTCAGCGAGGGCCGTAGGGTCGTGTGTGCATCCCCCGCCTACCTCATGGCCCACGGCACGCCCCAACACCCATCGGACCTGGCGCAGCAACAGTGCATCCTGATGCGCTTTGGCAGCAGCATCCACCGTGAATGGCAGTTCCGCGCCGCTGGCCGTACGTTCAAGGTGCTGGTGTCGGGCAGGCGTATTGCCAATGATGGCGATCAGGTGCGCCAGTGGTGCCTGGCCGGCCACGGCATCTGTATCAAGTCCTACATCGATGTACGTGATGACTTGGACGCCGGCCGACTGGTCGAGGTGCTGGAGACCTACTCCCTGCCGGGCGTGGACTTGCAGATTGTCTACCCTTCCGGCCACGCAATGCCGCGCCGGGTCAAACTGCTGATGGACGAAATCTCCTTGAAGCTGGCGACCTGAGCGCGCCCCAAGGAGATTCTTTGGACCTGACCTACCGCTTTCAGCCCTGCTGAGCCCAGGCGGCAAAGTCCGAGTAACCTCGTTCGGTACCGCCAAACAACTCAGCGCCTTCCAGCCCGGCTAACGGGTAACCCTTCTCCAGCCGCAGTGGCAGATCCGGGTTGGCCACAAACTTGCGTCCAAAGGCGATAAAGTCTGCGTAGCCTTTTTCCAGGACCCACTCAGCAAGTTCCAGGTCGTACTTACCGGCCACCACAATCGCATTGCGAAAGCGCTCGCGCACGGCTTGGCGGAAGTCTTCGGGAAACTTGGGGGCATCATCCCAGTCCGCTTCGACCAGGTGCAGATACGCAATATTTTTGCCCTGCAAATAGCGGGTCGCTTCCAGCAACGTCGGCAGAATGTCCGGGCAAGCCATGCCACGCGCCGTAAGAAACGGCGCAACCCGGATCGCTGTGCGATCGGCCCCCACTTCATCAATGACCGCATCCATGACTTCCCTGAGAAAGCGCAGACGGTTCTCGCGCGATCCGCCGTACTCATCCGTACGCGTGTTCGACGTGGTGCGCAGGAACTGGTCGATCAGGTAGCCGTTGGCCCCATGCACTTCGACACCGTCGAAACCTGCCGTCATGGCATTACGCGCAGACTTACGATAATCGTCGACGATGGCGTGGATTTCGGCGCGCTCCAGTGCCCGTGGTGTCGGGCACGGGGCCATACTGCCGACACCCGACGCGGCATCCACTTTCCAGATGCTGCCATCAAACGCAATTGCAGACGGCGCGACCGGTAATTCGCCATTGTGGAAGTCGGGGTGCGACATGCGCCCTACATGCCACAACTGCAGGAAAATTCGTCCGCCAGCGGCATGCACCGCATCGGTCACCAGGCGCCAGCCGGCGACCTGTTCGTCACTGTAAATCCCTGGGGTGAATGAATAACCCTTGCCCTGGGGCGAGATCTGCGTGGCTTCAGTCACAATGAACGCAGCCGACGCCCGCTGCGCGTAGTACACCGCGTTCATAGCGTTCGGCACATCGCCAGGCTGGGTGCTGCGCGAGCGAGTCATGGGCGCCATGACGACACGGTTGGGCGTGCTCAGTTGACCAACAACGCCTGGGGTAAAGAGTGTGGACATCGGTGTCTCCTCGTAGATAGTCGGTGGTGCCAATGACCACAGCGTATCTGCGAGGGGATTTCTTGATAATCGACTCAGTTCGGGAAACATATTCCGGCTAATCCGGATAATGCGATGGTAGGCAGACGCAAAGCCCGCATGATCAAAAGACGGTCGGCAACTCAAGCGCCAAAATTAAAGGCAATAGAAATGCGCGGACGCGCCCCTTCAAAACGTCTTACGGAATGCATCAGCCACGACGGAAACATAATGAATGTTCCACTGGTAGCGGCATAAGTCGTACTAAAGCCAGCAGTAACACAATCTTCCACCCTCATGCGCAGCGCAGGATTGTAGGTCGATGCAACCATCCCGCGGGGGTCGATAAACTCAAGGTCACCGCCAACAGCCGGATCTTCCTCTCGCCCGCCGGCATCCACCCAATAAACCCCCGACCAGAATGCCCCTGGGTGGCCATGCAACGCATTGCTGTGCCCTGCCTGGTTAACGTTTGCCCAGGCATTGAGTTTCCATGCAAAACTCGGCTCAGTTAAGCCGTACTGCTCGCTATGCACCGCCGTCAGTTGAGTGGCGAACTCGGTGGCAAAGCCGACCAACGCATCGCAGGCCTGCCCGCCCCATTCCGGGAAGTCGCTCGCCGACTGCCAGCCGCCGTCATTACTACGCTGCGCGCCGCCCAGATCGTCCGCCATGCGACAAGTGATCAGGGTTTTCAGCTCTGCGTTGAGTTTTTCTGCATCGGGGTACTGGAGACTGGCCAGGGGAGTTGCAAACAGCCGTCTGATGTTTATCAGTTCAGGGTTTAGCGGGTTATTACTCGAGTGCATTACGATGCTGACCAAGTTGCGCTAGTTGCAAAAAACTTTACCCGACCCACTAAATAACAGCTGTAAACCTTTGTTAAAATTTACTGGACATTAGTTAACCACACCCTATCAAGTTGCCGAAAAGTCGAATTCAACCTCAGTCCATATAAACCCCCACCGACACACTCAAGCTGAATACTGAGTGATTACCAGCAGTATCCCGAAGCTCACCAGCAAGGCGCCAAAAGCCCGGTCAATCCATTGTCGTGCAGCCATCAGTTTTTCGCGCACCCTCCCAGCGGAAAAGCACAGCGCAATAAGGCTGAACCACAGCACATGCGCCCCCGCGATAAATAGCCCATAGGCCATTTGCACGGTCAACGCGGTGTCCGGTCGTACGACCCCCATAAACAGACTGACGATAAAAATCGATGTCTTGGGGTTCAACGCATTCGTGAGAAACCCGGTACGCAACGCTTCCAGGTCAGACATCGCGGCAGGTGGCGCGTCCAGCTGTTCAGTCGCAGGCCGGGAACGCAGCATCTTGATCCCCAAGTAGACCAGATATGCCGCTCCAGCCAGCTTCAACGCATTGAACAACCAAGGAGTCTGTTGCAGCACCAACCCTAATCCGAGCAGCGTGTAGCCCACATGAACCAGCACCCCCAGGCCGATTCCCACAGCGGTGAGCACACCTGCCCGCCGGGACAGGAGCAAGCCGTTACGAGACACCATGGCGAAGTCCGGCCCTGGACTGATGCATGCAAGGAGTGTGATGGTGATTACTGCTATCCATTCGCCCATGTTGTAGCCTTTGAATTATTGGTTGTGTAAGGCAATATTTGCAGATCCTCTGCTTGGGTAATAACGATGATTTCTGAAGAAAATAGTGACTACAACTCACTGATTTCTGAGACGCGCATGCCCTCCCTGCTTGCATTGCGCTGCTTCGAATCCGCCGCACGCCTGGAAAACTTCGCCCGTGCGGCTGACGAACTGCACCTGACACCCGGCGCCATTAGCCGCGCAGTGCGCCTGCTGGAAGAGGATTTGGGCGTTGACCTGTTCGAGCGACGCAGCCGAAGGGTGTTTTTAACGGAGCCCGGAAGACGCCTGGCAAAAGCCGTCAGTGAAGGGCTCGGGTTGATGAACCAGGCCGTGCGCGGGATACGCAGCGACGCCCGTCGAGCGCGCCGGCTTGTCTTATCCTGCGAGCCAACGCTGCTGATGCGTTGGTTGATCCCTCGCTGGAGCGACTTCCAAACACATCATCAAGGGCTGGACATTCACCTGGTTGCCGGCGGTGGCCCCTTCTCATTCAACCAGGGCATCGACCTGGCCATACGGCGGGACGATTTCCCACGGCCTCCCGGCTACCATGCCGAGACACTATTCCCAGAGAGGGTCGGCCCTGTATGCCGGCCGGACAAAGTAGCTGAGTGGTTTGGTAAAAACCGCAAATCCCTGCTCGCCTCGGCCCCGCGCCTACAGACGACTAGCCGGCCTACGGCTTGGCAAGAGTGGGCCAACGCAAAAGGCCTGCCCACTCCGACCATGGAAATGCAATCCTTTGAGCACTTTTACTTCAGCATCCAGGCAGCGGTTGCAGGCCTTGGAGTAGCCATTGGTCCGTGGCACCTGGTGCGCGACGATATCGAAAGCGGTGTATTAGCCGCGCCATTGGGGTTTGTTGAAGATGGCTCGCGGTACTGCCTGCTATCGCCGGCAGCCCCCAAGCCAGGCAGCATGGAAATGGCGTTACTTAACTGGTTGCAGGAGCGATCCTAAATGCCAGGCAACATTCACCCAGCGAAGGACAGACAGTGCTTATAGTATTCAGCGGCCTTCCCGGCACCGGAAAAACCACTCTCGCCAAGGACCTCGCCGCGACGACAGGCGCCGTCTACCTGCGCATCGATACCATTGAGCAAGCAATCCGAAACTCCGGAGCGCTTGCCCAAGACGTGGGACGCAGTGGTTACGTGGTCGCTAATGAGCTTGCACTGAGCAATCTCCTGCTAGGCCGCACCGTCATCGCCGACTGTGTAAACCCGGTAAGCGAAAGTCGAGTAGCCTGGAGCGAAACCGCCTCAAAGGCCGGTGTTCGGCTAGTCAATATCCAAGTGATTTGCTCTGATAAAAATGAACATCAGCGACGGGTAGAAACACGGAGGGTGGATATTCCGGGGCTGACGCCACCCACCTGGCAGTCGGTGCTCAATCATGAATATGAAGCGTGGAACCCCGCCCCGTTTTGCATAGACACTGCCCTGGCTTCACCGGCGCAAGCGGTGTCGATGATCACGAACCAATTCCTGCCCAGGGGAGAAGGTGTGATTAGCGAGCAATGACATCGACAGGGCTGCAAATGTAGGATTTATGCAAAATGGTCTGGAGAGGCATATGGACGTTGCAACACTCGCATTATTCTTGCCCGCCTGCTTTGCACTGAATATGGCGCCAGGGCCCAACAACCTGCTGTCCATCAGCAATGCAACGCGCTACGGATATCGCACAGCCTGCATCGCAGGCGTGGGGCGCTTGCTGGCATTCGCCATCATGATCGCACTTGCTTCGGCGGGCCTGGCGGTGGTGTTGCAAACGTCAGAGCTGATCTTCTACGGGATCAAAATAGTCGGCGCGGCGTACCTTTTCTACCTGGCGTATCAGCTGTGGAACGCCGCACCGCAAGCAGCAGCCGAATCAGAAGCCTCTGGGACGGGGTTGTGGGGGCTGGCCAGGCAGGAGTTCCTCGTCGCTGCCGGCAACCCTAAAGCCATCCTGATCTTTACCGCGTTCCTACCTCAATTCGTTGACCCCACGGCAGACGTTGGCGCTCAGTTCCTATTGCTCGGGTTGCTGTTTCTGGTGCTGGAGTGGATTGCCATTGGCGCCTATGCCTATATCGGGCTGCATATGCGCCGCTGGTTTACGCAGCCTCGCGGCAAGAAGATTTTTAATCGTTGCTGTGCCGGTTTGTTGTCTGCGGCTGCCTCGGCTCTATTGATGGCGCGGCGTGCCTGATCCTAGAAACAGGAGCGTTTTATTTTCGAAGCAGCTGCACCAGTGCCCCGAACGCATTGTGTGTAGCACACTCGGGCGAAGCCTGTGTCAGGACGCTGGCCCGGTGGCACTGGATTCTTGCTCTGCCACAACCTGGTTACGCCCCTGTTGCTTGGCGCGGTACAGCAATTGATCTGCCTTCTGGAACACATCATCCATCGAGTCGCCGGCTCGCCAGAGCGCGACCCCCAGCGAGACAGTAATGTGACCAACAGCCTCCAAGGCGGTGGATGCGATCGAGAGTCGTAAACGCTCTGCGATGTCTACAGCGGCAGCGATTGAGCTATCGGGAAGCAGCAAAACGAACTCTTCCCCCCCTACACGGCAAAGCAGATCGCTCGGCCGAGAGTTCTGTTTCATCAGTCCTGCTACCGATCTGAGCGTCTCGTCACCTACGTCGTGGCCAAAGGTATCGTTCACTCGTTTGAAATGATCAATGTCCACAGAAATCACAGCAATCGTCTTCTTCGACTCCAACCACACCGTGAGCGCGTCTTGCATTGCACGACGGTTTGCCAGCCCGGTGAGTGGATCACTTTGAGCCTGGTGGTTGAGTCTGCCGATTTTTTCCTGCAGTAGGCTCACGCTAAGCAAAAGTGCCCGACGTAACTGCCAGCTTTCCAGGTAGTCCACAGGAATGGCGCTGATGCGCTCATAGCTTTCCGGCACGTCCAGGCGTCCGGCGCTGTCCGCCAAGCGGGACAACGGGTTGGAGATTCTCGACCCCGACCACCATATTAGTAGCAAACCCAGCAGGCCCAGTGGCACGATCCCTTTAGCTACCTTCAGCGCGGTAACGCTCAAAGTTTCCTGAACAACGGCCATTGGCTGCTGCGAGACAATGCCCCAACGGCTGCTGGGTATGCCCGCGTAACCCGCAAGCATTTCATTCCCATCCCGGTCGACCGCCTGGAGTGAGCCATTAGCCTGACTGAGTGCAGCATCTACAATCCGATCATGGTCAATGAGCCTGCCGATTTGTTGAGGGTCAGGGTGGTAGAGCACACGCCGCTGACTGTCTACGAGATAGACATATGCCCCATTTTGTCGACGGTTCAAATCCATCAGCGCTTGAAGCGTATTCTGCTGCTCCAACCTGAGAGCCCCGCCCACCAACCCGAGGTACTGCCCATTTGCATCGAAGACCGGCTGGGATACGAAAACCACCAGATTGCCAGTGATAGAGTGAAATGCATTACTGACCAGTGGCTTGCGCCGCTCGAGCGGTTCGCGGCTTTGAAGAGATTGGCCGTTTAGCTGTAACCGCTCTGGCGCAGATGCGACGAAAGTGCCGTCGGCGTTGGTAATCAGCACTGAGTTGAAGCTGTTGTCTTGCTCAAGCAGCCGTCGAGCCTCGACAGCCAACAGTTGGCGATCAGAGAAGTTCTTTGAAACGATGGCCGAGCCATATTCAAGGCGGTCTAGATCAGAACTCAACACCCCTTCTACCGCTGCTGCGATACGAGCACCGTAAGCTCGGTTGCCTTCCAGCGCGTTTTCAATGAGCTCTCGCTTTTGGATCTTGAACATTACCCAGAATGTATTGGCAAGAGTGACTGCGGCACTGAACAGCGCAAAGGTGAGCAGTACGATGCGTAGGTTCAGTCTGGGTTTCGGCTGAGAAGGCATTCGGTGTTCCAAGGATATGCAGGTCTAATTTGCTGAAGTCTCAGCCATCGGGTAAAGAATGCACGTCCGAGTGCTTCTAGCTATTGGACAACACCTGCAGGATCTTAAATGGTGCAACGTCAATGGTTAGTGTCTCATGCAAAAGCCCCAGTCACCAACGGCTAGGCCCTGATGAACAGGCCTGGCCAGCAACTAAGCACCGTGGTTGAGGCGATTGAAGGCGTCGCCCTCGAGCCAATCGCCAACCGACCTAGAAGCCTCATACCTTGAGCAAACTCGGCTAGGCGCGTTCACGCCGGTATAGCGGACTCTACGGGCGACCGTACTTCCAGGAGCTTTTCCAGTGTCTGACATGCCGACCCATTTTGCTTACACACAACGCTTCAACGCCGTGCTCGCCTACATTGATGCCAATCTCGAAGGCGACCTGTCGGTGAAGACGTTAAGCGGTGTAGCAAACTTTTCGGCATTTCACTTCCACCGACAATTCACCGCGTTCGTTGGCGTGCCGGTCTCACGATATGTGCAGCTGATGCGCCTACGCCGTGCGGCACATCGCCTGGCGGCCGTCGCTGATCATTCGGTACTGGACGCCGCACTCGACGCCGGCTTTGAAAGTCCCGAGGCATTCTGCAGGGCGTTCAAGCGGGCGATCGGTATGACGCCGAGTGCGTTCAGCAAGGAACCGAACTGGCAAGTCTGGAATACGGTGTTCGCAATCCCTCACTTTTCCAGGACTATCATCATGCAAGTAAGGATCGTAGATTTCCCTGAGGTCAAGGTAGCAGCGCTTGAGCACCGCGGGCCTGCGGGGCTCGTCAGCGAGAGCGTACGCAAGTTCATCGAGTGGCGTATGCACAGCGGACAGTCGCCGCAGGCATCGAGTCGCACCTTTGGCATTCCCTATAACAACCCCGATACGACACCTCCACAAGCGTTCCGCTTTGCGATCTGCGGTGAGATTCATGAGGCTGTGGCGCCAAATGAGTTTGGCGTGCACGCCCTCGTCATTCCTGGCGGCCGCTGCGTCGTGGTGCGCCATACGGGTTCACCGGATCATATTGGCGAAACGATCTATCCGATTTACCGCGACTGGCTTCCCACCAGTGGAGAAGAACTTCGTGACCAGCCGCTGTTCTTCAATTACCTGAGCGCCTACCCCCAGACACCGCTGGATCAATGGCAAACAGATATTTATGTTCCACTGCAGTAGGGGAATAAGCTGCCTTCGACCTTGAGTTGGCGGTAGCGAGCGAAAATCGGGGCAGATGTATTTTTAGAGGTAAATCTGCCCCTTTTCACTCACATATCCCCTAACGCTCTCGCAATCAGATCGACAAAATGGAGGTTGATGTGGAGGATCGTAAGCAAAGCCGAGTCGTCGTCATAGGCGCGGGCATAGTGGGCGCGTCCCTGGCTTATCACCTGGCAGGCAAAGGTGCAGATGTTACGTTGGTAGACGCCGGAGATATTGCGTGCGGCGTGACGGGGACCTCATTTGCATGGATCAACGTTTCTCACAGCGGGTTCGACCCTATTGCGCAACTGCGCGGCTTGGTCATCAATGAGTTCCGTCGACTCGACCTGGAATTACCCGACCTGAACGTTCGATGGACAGGTGCCCTAACTTACGGCACGAACCTGGATGAAACGCTGCAAAGGGCAGGCAATACAACTGCAGAACATTTAGTGTCCCGCCCCCAGATTGTCGATATTGAACCCAATCTCAAGCATCCCCCTGAACAGGCCTTATACGAAACCCAAGCAGGTGCCTTGGATGCGGTACGAGCAACGCACACCTTGATTGCAGGCGCCAAAGCGCATGGGGCCAATGTATTAACCCATACACGGGTTCTCGGATTTAGAATGCTGAATACTCGAGTTACAGGGCTCGAAACCACAGCGGGAATAATTGACGCCGATATCGTTGTAATCGCAGCGGGGATTGGTACCAAGAAACTCACCGACATGCTTAACGTTTCTCTTCCTATAGAAGAATCTCCAGCCATTTTTATTCGTTACAAGGCACCCGCCAACCTGGTGCAGACCATAATTTCCAGCCCCGCAATGGAAGTCAGACAAGAAGAGGATGGGACGTTGCTAGCCGCAGAGGATTATCTGGGTGATGCCCTGGACAACCAGGCAAAAGCGATTGCGCTACGAACAGCCCAGGCCATCCGGGACGAACTTCATGGGGCTGATTCCATTGAGCCGGAATTGGCATGTGTCGGGCTAAGACCATTTCCCGCTGATGGCATTCCCATTGTCGGTTACTTGCCCACCGTCAGCGGTGTATATGTTTGCACAATGCACCCTGGCGTTATCCTTGCCCCAATAATAGGCCGTCTGGCCAGCGAAGAGATAATGGACGCCACCGTGGCCCCTGCCCTCGGCCCTTGCCGCCCCGACAGGTTCATTCAACCTTAGTCCGTGCTGGTTGACACCCTGAACCATGGCCCTATGGAACGTTGATCGCCGGCATCGGACACAGTGGTTTATGGTCGGCGTTGGAGCGACAGTAAAAAGCGCGTCATTGCGCGATTTCTATCCAATCCCTGCTTTGGGTCGATTGCTGCCTGTGGCAAGGGGCAGCAAACGAATGTCGTCATCCATCCTGTCGAGCGGCACCTGCCAGCCACATCAGGAACGCGCTCACATGCACCTGCCGCTCCCACCCTGGCACGCACACCGCAACGTAACGCGGACCAGGCAGGCTTACTTCTGGTCTATAGGCCACTAACTCTCCATGCCTGAGGCTGTCGGCTACCAGTACATTGCTTGCCAGCACCAGCCCATGACCCGCGATCGCAGCGCTCAAAGCAAAATGCTCGTCGTCGAACTCACGCATCTGCGCCGCTTCAAGCCAGGCCTGGCATCCTGCGGCCGCGCACCAGCTTTCCCAATTGATTGAAAAGGGTCCCGGAATTTTCCAGTGCAGGTTGATCAGTTCGACCTGATTTACGTTCAGCGAGGCCACCAGACCTGGGGCGCCGTAAACCGAGAACTGCTCGTTCATTAGCTCCTGACAGAACAACTTCGGGTCATCGCGGCTGACCGAGCGAATAGCAAGATCGACACTGGAATCACGCAGCAGATCGACTAGTTCGTTACGTGTATCGACCCGCACATTGAATTGCGGAAAGCTCCGATAGAAACCACCCAGCCGTGGAATCAACCAGGCTGCCGCCAAGCCCGGCGTAGTGGAAATGGTCAGGGTTTGGGGAGCAGTGTCCGGATAAAAAGCCTCCAGGCTGCGGCGAATGTCTAACAATGCGCGATGAGTACGGCGATACAGCAACTCGCCTTCTTCGGTCAACACCACACCGTGTCCAGATCGTTTGAACAGCATCGCACCGAGACGAGCTTCCAACGTCCTGACCTGGTGGGATATGGCCGTGGGGGTGACTGAGAGCTCCTCAGCTGCCGCTTTAAAGCTACCCAGTCGCGCAGCCGACTCGAAGGTCCGCAGCGCGTTGAGCGCAAGAGTCGAAAACACGCATCGCTCCCTAGATGAATTGAATTGATGTGCCTGCAATTTATCTCATTTTTCTTGGTGTGTACGGAGCGATACCGTCGCGGGTATTCGATCTACCCACCCTTCGGAAAACACCATGCAAGGACCTTCGCGAAAAATTCTGCAAGCCATCCTCTATGAATCAATCGCTGTTGCGGTGCTGTCGCCCAGCATCTCGTTGATATACGACGAAGGCCTGGCCCATGCGGGTGCGCTGTCGTTGATGTTGTCGGTGTGCGCGCTGCTGTGGAACGTGCTGTTCAACTACGTTTTCGAATGCTGGGAAGCGCGTCAGCCACAGCGCGCTCGCACGTTGGGCAGACGTTTGCTCCACTCACTGGGTTTTGAGGGTGGGCTAGTTCTACTGTTGGTGCCTCTGGTGGCATGGTGGCTGGAAATTTCCTGGTGGGCTGCACTGGTCACCGATCTGGGGCTGTTCGTTTTCTTCTTCTTTTACGCGCTGGCGTTTCAGTGGGTCTTTGATAGGGTGTTTGATGTACCAGAGTCCGCGAAGGAGCAGGTTTCAGTTAACCCGTAATCCGCCCGGAATCCCGATTGGCCCACCTGTAGCAGCACTAGGATTTGTGCATGAAAAACGCCACCAAAGCGATTGAGAACTACATCTTCGGCAAGGACGGAAATCGGCCTGACTTGTTGCGGCATGCTTTCAGTCCAGACGCAACTCTTACCATGCTGGTGCAGACAAGCACCATCCAATTTCCCCCCAACGTCCAGGGGCGCGAAGATATTGCTGAAGTACTGGTACGCAGCTTTAGCCTGCAATATGAGAACGTTTATACATTCTGCTTCGGTGCCCCTCCAAAGCCCGAAGCACATGCTCATAGGTGCAAATGGCTGGTTGGCATGTCAACAAAAGCAACTGGAGAGTTGCGCGTAGGCTGTGGGGAATATCATTGGGTCTTTTCACCGCAAAGCGGCCTGGCCATGCAACTGTCCATTACTATCGAACACATGTTGGAGTGCCCTTCCCAGCATATGCGGAAAATAATGGATTGGCTTCAAGGTCGCAGCTATCCATGGTGTGAACCTGCCGACATGCTCGATTCGGCACCGCCACTCACTTGCCTCCAGCCGGTTCTTGTCTACGTTGCTGCATGACCCCTATGGTTGTAAACGTTCGCGAGCGTACGCGTTTGGCCGATTTTGGCCCTCAAGACAGGCGGAAACCGTCCAAGCGCTGACGTCGCCCCCTTAAACACTACAATGCCGCGATTCATTATTGACGTAGCCTGGCACAAACAAGCATGTGAGCCCGGCTTTATGCATAGGCCTCGACCGTGACGATCTAATGGGTGCTAGCGCTATAGCCAACAACAGGATTTAAGTGGATTGAATTATGAGCAGAATTGATGATTTAAAGATCAGGTACCCGGGAGCCATTGCATGGTCATTTGGAGACACGCCAGAAATGGCAGATGAACTGGCTGAACTTGTCGCTAAAGGAATAAAAACAGCCAGTTGTAGCTCGCTCTCATCGTTCAAACATGAAGATGCAGCACCCGCTATTGGCGGCTACAGCATCATTCTTAACAGCAAGGGCGGCCCTGTATGTGTGATCAGGGTTATTTCGATGCGTATAATTCGTTACTGCGACGTAGATCAAGATTTTGCGAGGAAGGAAGGTGAAGGGGATCTCAGCCTAAGGTACTGGATGCAAGGTCATAAAGATTTTTTTCAAAGAGAGGGTTCGTTCGACGAGGCTATGGAGCTTGTTGCGGAAGAATTTGAGTTAGTGGAAGTACTCTAAAAGATAAGCTCCCCTAAACAACTATCCTTTTCCGGTCATGCCAGCGCTTTGCCGTATTCAATCTTGCGTCGCATACAGCCCGATCAAGCTCTTTTTTCCGCGCCTTCTATAGCTGCTAGGACGCGCGGCGATCGCCCACATCATCGCGCGGTTCTGATGCTCGGCACGCTTCTCCTCACCGGTACAACCCGCATCGCCGCACACATACGTTTGCCGGCGTACTCGGCATCGGCGAAAGGCATCTGTTTCTCGGTGCAAGAGCGCCTCGCATAATGGACGTTATGGCTAAATTCAGCGCCGAGACTTCGCTATTATCCCAGCGCTAAATGCCTCGATTCCGACGGCATAGCGACCATAACGTCTCAGACATTATGCTTAACACCGATAGCGACCTGGAACACCGCGCGCCAGATTCAAAAGCAGCCACCGTAGTCCTCGGCTGACCGGCCTTCGTTTGGCCTTTGGGCCATCGGACTTTTACAGCTAGTCAGCACACCGTTCACCAACACTTTGGTGAACTCGATAACTTTGCCCGTCGTAACGCAGCACTGGAAAACACAAGCCCGGGCCACCGACCTCGACATCAGGCCAACCATTACTGCCTTTGCTAGCGAGAAACTCAGCGACACCGCTTTCTTTGAGCATGAGTTTCCAGTGGCCGTCAGGCTGCTGACTTACCAGATAAAATCCAGTACCTGCTTGCCCATAACAGTAAGTGCTGCCTTCGGTAATCAACGCATCCGGTCGGCCGTCACCGTTCAGGTCCTCAACCAATTCCATGGTTACCGGCCTGTAGCTACCAGTTTCCTGAATTTCACACTCCGACGTCTCTTGGTTAAATCCAGCAGCGTGGAATGCTTTTATCTGCTCGCTACGCGGTAGTTCATCTGCCAGCGCCGTAACACTGCTCACGAAACATGCCACCCATAGACCTGACGTAAAACTTCCCTTCATATCGACCGTCCCTTTATGATGCTCAACGTTATTAAGTATCGTGCATGTAACCACACAAGCATCTTGGATAAGTTGGCCGTTTCACATGGGTACGCGTGCGGTACAGCATGCCTTCCGCAGTACCAGCGACGCTAACGACACCATCAGGAAAAACAAGACCACGGACTGCATTTTTACAGGTGCCAATGATCATTTCGACCGCACCCAAGGCTCGGCCTTCACGGAGGTAAAACCGGCGATTAAGCCTCCCTCCAATGGGTAACCTCGCAGCTTATGCGCGCAAGGTCACGGTCAAGCCGATTAACTCAGCACCGTCGTACCTAAAGCTCTTCCTTGCCAAGCCGATAGCCCGACGAAGCTCTAATAAAGCCGCGTCGATAATAAACGCTTCGTAAGGACGACCTCCATGCCCACACTGCGCTCCATCCAGACCCGCTACACCCTGTTCCTGGTGCTGTTCGTCCTGGTGTTATCGGTACTAACCGTCGTCGGCATCGGCCAGTTGGTCGCCCCCACGTTAAAACACACTGAAGAACAGGTGGTGCTCAACCGCATCGCCGAGGTAGCTGTGCAGATCCAGGGCGAACTCAACAAGGTTCAAGCCCAGCAACGCAGCATCACCCAAACCATCCCGCTGCTCGACAGTGACGCCATCGACAAGGTGCTGCCCGGCCTAGTGGATCAGTATGGCGAGCTGAAAGTCTTCGGCGGCGGTATCTGGCCGCTGCCCAACCAGCGCACGCCGGGGCGCAACAAGCACAGCACGTTCTGGCACCGCGATGCCTCGGGCAAGCTGGCGGTGAATACGTTCTGGAACAGCGACGCCGCACCCAATTATTACGACCAGAGCTGGTACAAAGGCGGCCTCGCCTCGCCCCGTGGCCAATGCGCCTGGGCCGCCGCCTACAAGGACGACGCCAGCCAGGAGCCGCGCACCAACTGCGCCATGGCCATCCAGCGGGACGGCGCGGCCTACGGCGTCGCCACCATCGACGTGACCCTGGGCTTTTTCAATGAGCTGGTGGCCAGCAAGGAAAAAGACATCAGCGGCCAGATGCTGATCGTCGAAGGCGACGGCAAGATCATCAGCAACAGCACGCGCATCAGTAGCCCGGTGGTGCTCAAGAACATCAGCGAACTGACCGGCACCTCGGCGTTTGCCGCCCAGGTCAGCAAGGCCCTTGCCCATCGCGACCAGGCCCTGCAGCGCGGTGAATTCGACAACCAGGGAGTGGCCAGCACCTTTTACATGCGCCCAATCGAGGGCACCCCGTGGTTCCTCGCCACTGCCCTGCCCACCTCGCTGATCACCGCCCAGCGTGACGATGTGCTCGGCAGCCTGGCGCTGCTGCAAATCCCGATGGTACTGCTGCTGGTGCTGCTGGCGTTCTATGCGATTCGCAATCTGGTGCAACGCATGAAGTCGCTGCGCACCAATATCGACTCGCTGTCTGCCGGAGATGCCGACCTGACCAAGCGCATCACCATCCGTGCTGAGGATGAAATGGGCGCCATCGGCCACTCGGTAAACCGCTTTATCATCTACCTGCAGAACATGATCGGCGAAGTGACCCAGGCCACGGGCGCCATGGCCTCGGGGCTTGAGCAATTGCAGCAGACGTCGGCGCAGACCAACCGGATTCTGGTGCGGCACGCCTCGGAAACCGATCAGACGGTCACGGCCATCACCGAAATGAGCTCCACCGCCGACACCGTCGCGCAAAACGCCGCTGAAACCGCCTCGTTCACCCAGCGCGCCAACGAACACGCCGACCGCTCCCGCGTGGTGGTGGGCGAAGCCTCGACCAGCGTCAGCGCGCTGATCGGCGAAGTGGCCAGCGCCACCCACACCGTGGAAAACATGCGCCAGGACGCCGCACGTATCACCGAAACCCTCGGCGTGATCGGCGCGATTGCCGGCCAGACCAACCTGTTGGCACTCAACGCGGCCATTGAAGCGGCGCGCGCTGGCGAACAAGGCCGTGGATTTGCGGTGGTCGCCGACGAAGTCCGGGCGTTGGCCGCACGCACCCAGGCCAGCACCTCGCAGATCAACGAGATGTTGGCGCGCCTGACCACTGGCGTGAGTTCGTCGGTGACGGCAATGGAAAACACCCAGGCCAGCTGCCAGTCAGCGGCGGATGCCACGGCACGCGTCAACACTGGGCTGGACGAAATGGCCGGTTCGGTCAGCCATATCAACAACCTCAGCACCCAGATCGCCACCGCCGCCGAGCAGCAAAGTGCGGTGACCGAAGAGATCAACCGCAGCATGGTGCAGATCCGACATATGGTCGAAGAGCTGGTGGAAAGTGGCCATGCCACTGAAACCAATACGCAAAGCCTGCTGGATGCCAATGGCCGGGTGATTACGTTGATGAGCCGTTTCAAGGTGCGCTGATAAATGAGTGAAACACTCCCGTGCAAACCACGGGAGTGGGACGATTCTGGCAGCTCCCGGTGCGGGATCTCGCCACATAGGCGGTGTGTCATGCATGCTGCTGGGCATTCTGTCCATGTGGAGCGGTCAGTCGACTAAAGCGATCAGAGAGCTTGAGCTTGGGCTCCCCAAGCTACACCGCGTAACGATGCAAGCCTCGTCATTGAACCTGGAAATCGAAGGGCTGATTTTTATTCCAGACCAGAATCCACTGAGGGGCCAGAACTGCCGGGGCGCAACAACCGCCCCCATCACAAAGCCGGAGGTGTGCGCCACAGCAGCGCGCGCCATTCCCGCCGATAACGCAAAGATCGTTTGCCTCTGCTCCGCTGTCAGGTCGTTATTGCTCACCTCTCCCTACAGCTGGTTAGCCTACCGCTACCCAATGCTCGTTCCCCAAGTCCTGAAACTTCTGCGCCGGGGCTTCAAAGCCTTTTGACTTGATCGGGCTTGGTTGCTCGAACTCATGCAAGAGCGCCTTGAAATCGCGCTTACGGTCAACGTCCGGCATTGGGACGGCGCTGAGCAGGCGCTTGGTGTAAGGATGTTGAGGGTTGCCCAGGACCTGATCGCGGCGGCCAATCTCGACGATCTGACCGCCGTACATGACGGCCACACGATGACAAATGCGCTCGACCACCGCCATGTCATGGGAAATGAACAAGTAGCTGAGCCGATGCACCTCACGCAAATGCTCAAGCAATTCCAGCACCTGAGCCTGAACCGAAACATCAAGGGCCGAAACGGATTCGTCGGCGATGATGACTTTCGGGTTGAGCGCCAGCGCCCGTGCGATACAGATGCGCTGGCGCTGGCCACCGGAGAACTGGTGGGGGTAGCGATACATCGTGTCGACTGGCATGTCGACTTGGCGAAGCAGTTCAGCGACCCGTTCCTGGCGTTGCGCCAGGGGCAACTGGTGGTGAATCAACAAAGGCTCGCCCACCAGTTCCAGGATGTTCTTGCGTGGGTTCAAGGCCGCATAGGGGTCCTGAAACACCATCTGGATATCCCGCCGCACCGCATGAAGGTCGGCGCCTTGCAGGCCGTTGAGCTCTTTGCCGAACAACTTCACGCTGCCCTGGTAAGCCTGCATGTTCATCAGGGCCTTGCCCGTACTGGACTTGCCGCAACCGCTCTCCCCCACCAGCCCCAGCGTTTCGCCCTGGCGCAACTCGAAGTTGACGCCCTCGACCGCATGCACTTGCCGGTTCTCCTCAAACCAGCCGGTACGCACGGGAAAACGTACGGACAAATCGCGAACCTGCAAAATCACCGGCTGCTGGCTGATGTTCTCCGGTTGACCCACGGTGCCCAACACCGGAACGGCTGCGAGCAATTTACGCGTGTAGTCTGCCTGCGGCTGTGTAAACAGTTGACGCACCGGTGCCTGTTCTTCGGTACGGCCATGATTCATGACGACCACTTGGTCGGCCATTTCCGCGACCACGCCCATGTCGTGAGTGATCATCAGCAAGCTGGTGCCGTACACCTGCTGCAACTCGCGCATCAATTCCAGAATCTGCGCCTGAATAGTGACGTCGAGCGCTGTGGTCGGTTCATCAGCAATCAACACCTTGGGCCGGCAAAGCATGGCCATCGCGATCATCACACGCTGGCGCATGCCACCGGAGAGTTCATGGGGGTACTGCTGTAGACGTTTTTCGACCTGCGGCATGCGTACCGACGCCAGCATTTCCTTGACTCGCAGGCGTAGGGCCTGACGCCCCAACGGTTCGTGGCGCAGCAGCGTTTCCTCCAACTGCTGACCAACGGTCATCAGCGGATTCAGCGAGGTCATCGGTTCCTGGAAAATCATGCCAATCTCTTTGCCACGCAACTGCTGAAGTTCGCGCTCAGGCATCCCGATCAGGTTGCGCTCGGCAAACCTGATCGCACCCTCCGCCACCCGCACGGCCTTAGGCAACAGCCCCATGATCGCCAACGACGACAGTGATTTTCCGCTACCGGACTCTCCGGCGATACACAGCGTCTGTCCCGGATACAGGTCGAAATTAAGGTTATCGACCACCCGCCGGGGCGTGGCCCCCAGGCCGACATCAATGGATAAATGCTGCACCGACAGAATCGGCTTGGAGATCCCGTTACTCATCAAAGCTCCTCGCGATTGAAGCGGCATACATCAAGCCGCTCGCAATGAAAACGCATCAGGCAAACACGACTTTCGGGAAGTAGAACGACACCACCCAGTTGGGCAGGTCGACAACTTCACTGATACGCAGATCGCCGCATACCGAACACAACATATAGGCCTGCTCTGCCGGCATACCGTGTTCACGGCACAGCCAGTCGATGGTATTGCTCACGGCTTGACGCGCCGCTTGCATCAGGTCCGGGCCGATCCCGGTGAACGCTTCGTAGCCGGCAGAATCGAGGTGGCGTGTGACCGGGCCAGGTGTGCTGAAGCGCGGGGTTGCCAGCGGGGTATCCTTGATCAGGTCGATTTTCACCACCACGTCCATGGCGCTTTCAATCGCGGTGCCACACACCTCTCCATCACCTTGTGCCGCGTGGGTATCACCGATCGACAGCAATGCGCCACTGACCTCCACCGGCAAGTACAACGTGGTGCCAGCGGACAGGTCCCGGATGTCCAGATTGCCGCCGACCCGGCGTGGTGGAACCACCGAATGTAACCCCGCCTGCGCTGGGGCCAGGCCGATGGTGCCAGCGAAAGGTTTGAGCGGCACACGGGCAAAATCACTGAACGCCGCAGGGGCCAGGTTGACCTTGTCGTAATGCCACAGGGCCAGGGCCGGGTCCTTGAACTGGTCGGCCAGCAGGCCGAAGCCCGGAATATTCGCCGTCCAGCCAAAGCCGCTGGGCTTGAAACTGTCGAGGGTAATTTTGAGCACATCTCCTGGTTCAGCCCCTTCGACGAAAATAGGCCCGGTAACCGGGTTGATTTTGTCGAACGGTACCTTGCCCACGTCACTCACCACCGAGTTGGGCGTAAAGAACCCGTTGGACGAATCAAGGCAGCAGAATTCAAGCATAGAGCCCGGCGTTACCCGTGCGGTTGGTTCGAAGCGGTTGTCCCAGCCAAAATGGCTGTTGACACTATGAATGGTCTTGACCAGGCAGTTCTGGCACATAAGGGAAGGTCTCCGCGTTGAAGGCCACGCCTTTTGGCAGGCGTGGCAAAGGCTGATCGTCAGGTCGACCGCGCGTTACTTGAGGTAGATATAGTCGTAGTTGACCGGCACGTGAACCGGGTCGACGTACAGCGAATCGGAGCCGCCCATGCGCGCAGAACGCACGGTGAAGCGCTGCTCGTTGAAGATTGGCACCCACGGCGCGTCAGCCATCACGTCGATGAAGATTTTCTTCCACAGCGCGATGCGCTCGGCTTGTTGCTCCGGCTTGGCCATGCTGTCGGCTTTGGCCGCCAGTGCATCCAGCGTCTTGTTGCAATACAGTGCCCAGTTCAAGCCGCCGTCAATCGCACCGCCGCAGCCCAGGATCGGCCCGTAGAAGTTCGACGGGTCCGGGAAGTCGGCAATCCAGGCCATGCCACCTGACCACACCATCGGTGCCTGATCCTTGGAACTGCCGGCTGCAATCACGTTGGCTTGTGCCAGGGATTTGATCTGCGCCCGGATACCGACCTTGGCCAGGTCTTGCTGGATGGCTTGGGCGATACGCGGTTGCGGATCGGTGTTCATCACGTACAGTTCGGTGTCAAAGCCCTTGGCGAAACCGGCGTCTGCCAGCAGTTTTTTCGCCGCCTCGACGTCGTAGGCATAGCCTTTATAGTCCTTGTCGTAGCCCGGCATGGCCGGCGGCAGCGGCTGGTTGGCCGGGACCGCACGACCATTGATGATGCGCACGATACGATCCTTGCTGATCGCCATGTTCACTGCCTGGCGTACCTTGAGGTTGTCGAACGGCGGCATCGTGGTTTTCAGGGTCAGGTAGCCGGTTTGCAACTGGTCACCGGTCACCACCAGGTGCTTGAACTTTGGATCGTTCTTGAATTCCAGGAACTTGGCGGGCGGCACACCGTCACCGGCGATGTCGACTTCACCCTTTTGCAAGCGCAGCAGGGCGACCATCGGGTCCTGGCCCACTTTAAAGGTGATGCTGTCCAGGTGCGGCAGGCCAGCCTTGAAATAGTTGGGGTTTTTCTTGAAGACAATCTGTTGTCCAAGCTTCCACTGCTCCAGGCTGTAGGCACCCGTACCGACCGGATGCTTGCCGAAATCGGCGCCCCACTTCTCGACTTCTTCCTTGGGCACCACAGAGGAGAAGTTGATCGCCATCACATGCAGGAACGTCGCACTCGCCTCCTTGAGGGTGATCTTGACGGTGTAGTCGTCCACCACTTCAATGCCCGACAAGTGTTCGGCCTTTTGGGTGCTCATTTCGTCATAGCCCACGATCGGGCTGAAGAAGCCGGCGCCCGGGCTCTGGGTTTTCGGGTTGACGGTGCGCTCCAGGGAGTACTTGACGTCGCTGGCCTTGAGCTCGCGACCGTTCTGGAACTTCACGCCTTTACGCAAGGTGAAGGTGTAGACCGTGCCGTCATCGGAGATGGTGTAGTCCGATGCCAGGTCCTTGACCAGCTCCGTGGTTCCGGGCTTGTAGTCCATCAGGCTATCGAACAGGCTTTTGATCATCGACCAGTTCTGCCAGTCGTAGCCAATGGCGGGGTCAAGTGTGGCCACGTCGTTCTGATAGGTAATGACTGCGGCGCCACCGTCTTTTGCGTTTGGATCGAAGTCATCGGCCAGAAGATTCCCGGCGAACAATGCAGCCGCGATGGCCAAGGATAATGCTTTGCGATTCATGCTCCAGCCCCTTACCTATGATGTGTTTTTTAGTGTTTTTGGATGTCGATGCGCGGATCGACCCATGGGATCACCAGGTCTGCGACCAGATTGCCCAGCACGATGGCGACCGCTGAAACCGTGGTCACGCCGACAATCACCGGAATGTCCACCTGCTGAATGGCTTGCCACGTCAACTGGCCGATTCCCGGCCAGCCGAAGACCGACTCGACCACCACCAGCCCACCCATGAAGATGCCGATATCGATGCCGATCATCGGGATCACCGGCACAATGGCGTTGGGGAGTACATGCCGCAGAACCACGCGCACCCAGCTCAGGCCCTTGGCCCGGGCGGTGCGGATGAAGTCCTGATGCAACACCTCGATCATCGAGGAGCGCACCATGCGCGAGTACCAGCCGCTGCCGAGAATCCCCAGGGTCAGCGCCGGCAGCAGCAGATGCTCGAACCCGCCATAGCCTCCTAGTGGAAACCAGCCCAGTTTTACGGCGAAGAAGTACAGGAAGAGCATCGCAGCGATGAATTGCGGGGCTGATACGCCGATGAACGAGAGCGCCATAAGCGCCTTGTCGGCCCAACTGTCGCGCCGCAACGCCGCGATCACACCCAGGCTGATGCCGATCAGCAATTCGAAACCAATACCGGCAGCCATCAACTCAAGCGATGGCCGCAGGCGCGAGCCGATCAACTCGGTCACCGGGCTGCGCTGGATATAGGAGCGACCCAGATCACCTTGCACCAGGTTGCCCAGGTAGTTGGCGTACTGCCGATAGAACGGCAAATCCAGGCCCAACTGCGTACGAATCCCCGCCACCACTTCCGGTGTGGCACTGCGCCCGGCAATCTGGCGCGCAGGGTCGGCAGGCAGCATGAACAGCAACAGATAGGTGATGAAGGTCACGCCGAGCAAAATCAGCAACGAATAGCCGATGCGACGAGTGATGAAGGCGAACATTCAGCTTCTCCCTTGCAGGGTAGGATCGAGTTCATCGCGCAGGGCATCACCGACCAGGTTGAAAGCCAGCGACAGCAGGACAATCGCGATACCGGGGAAGAACACCAACCATGGCGCGGAGGTGAAATAGGTCTGGCTTTCAAAAATGATGTTGCCCCAACTTGGCGTTGGCGGCTGGACCCCCACTCCCAGGTACGACAGGGTGGCTTCGAGCAGCACCGTGGTCGAAATACCCAGGGTCGCCCATACCAGAATCGTCGGCAGCAAATGGGGCAGCAAGTGCGAAAACAGGATGCGCAGCGAGCTCGCGCCCAGGGTCCTCTCCACCGCCACGAAGTCACGGGCACTCAAGGCGATGGTCTCGGAGTAGATCACCCGGGCAATCTGCACCCAGTTGACCATGGCGATGACCAACGCAACGATCCACACGCTGGGTTGGAAAATCGCCGACAACGCAATCGCCAACAGCAGCGCCGGGAACGCCATCATCAAGTCGGTAAAGCGCATCAGCGTGCTGCCGATCCAGCCCCGCAGAAAACCTGCGCTCAAGCCCACCAAGGTGCCGATCAGCACGGCCAGGCCGTTGGCAAGCAGGCCGATGAACAGTGAGGTACGTGCGCCGTAGATCAGGCGCGACAGCAAGTCGCGACCCAGCAGGTCAGTGCCCAGCCAATACGGCATATCTGGCGGTAGCGGCGCGCCCTCCATTGACAGGCCTTCGACAAATTGTTCGGACGGATCGTGAGGGCTCATCCACGGTGCAAACAGCGCCAACAGCACCACGATGACGATGTACAACAACGACAACGCCACCGCGGGCCGGCGAATCAAGGCGCGCAACACTTTCATTGGCACGCCCCGCCTTGCTGAAGATAATCGGCGGCCATGTCCGCACACAGGTCATCCAGGCTGCGATTAAGGTGCATCGACAGGCTGCGCAGGCGCTCATAAGCCTCGCGCTCGTCAATCTTTTGCTCAACCATCAACCGCGCCAATGCCTGGGCCAGCAGAGGTCGCGCATCGAGGCGCTGGCGCAGCGCTTCGAGGGTTCGCGCATCACTGTCCAATCGCTCACGCAAACTGATCGCCATCATCAGCGTGGTGTAGACAGAGCCCTGGGTAATCGGTTTGTTCAACAAGGCGGTCGCCCCCAGCTCGATGGCGCGCTGGATCTGCGACAGGGTTTCGTGGGGCGTCAACGCCACGATTGGCACACCGGTGCTGTTAAGCCGTTGCAGGGTGGCGGGACTGGCGAAGTGCTCCAGATCGACCACGGCGGCAAAGCAGCCTTCAAGCGAATCCTGCGCGTCTTCAAACAGCGCCTGCGGCGTGATGCCCAGGCGTTGCAGGCTTTTCTGCAGACTGGCCAACGTACGCGGTTCGCAGTCAACCAACAGCAATCGACCACTTTCGAAGTCCGGGCGTTTGAGCAGGCTCATTTGACGATCCTCAGGCGGGGCGCTGGCGCAATCGTGCGCAGGCGTTGGAATTCACTCAGGTCAGTGGCAGTCAGGTAGGGATCGGCTGGCAACGATTGCGCTTCACTGTGCAGTACCACAAAGCGCCCTTCGCGCAATTCGGCGATATGGCAAGGCTGGCTGCAGTGATTGTTGTGCGCAGAAATGTTTAACGTGCCGAGCACACTGTGCTGGGGGTGTTCGTAGAGGTAGTTGCAAATGAGCTCGGGATCGTCGCTGCCACACTGGTCCAAGGCCTTTGCAAACAAGTGCAAGGCGACGTACATCCCGGTGTAAAAATGCGACAACGGGTACAGTCCATGTTGGCGGCGTTGCTGCTGGCTGAAAGCCCGGTCTACATCCTCAAAAAATGGGCCGCACGACAACAGGCGCAGGCTCCGCATGACGCCGACTTCAGGCAGCTCGGCTTCCGTCAGGTTGCAGCTCAACACCGGTAGATTCAAGCCGACGGCAAGACACGCCGCGTCCAATTGCTGCAAGAAGACGTAGGAGGACTCACCGACTAGATTATTGAGCACAAACGCCGGTTTTTCAGTTATCAGGGTCTGGATAAGCTCACTGAAGCGAGTCGTGCCCAAATGCACGTACTTTTCCAGAAGCACAGTGCCGCCTGCGACATCGAGCACTTCCCGTGCGACGCGGTTACTTTCCCAACCCCAGATGTAATTCGAACCGATCAACGCAGCGCAAGAACCAAACGCCTGCAAGGCATACCGCAACAACGGGATCAACGTCTGATTCGGACACCCGCCCAGATAAAGGACGTTCTCGCTGCTTTCAAAACCTTCATACGGACAGGCGTACCACAACAAGCTCCCGTTCTGCTCTAGGTCCGGAATGATTTCCTTGCGGCTGGCCGAGGTCGTCGCACCAAAAATATGCCGAACCCCGGCCTGCATCAATTGAACAGCGCCTTCGCTGTAACTGTGCAAGAAGCCCTGCGGATTGATATGGGTAACTTGTAAGGTAAATGGGTAATCGGGATTGGCATTGATTTCCTGCAGTGCGTGTGTGGCCCCTGCCAGAGCATTCCGGCCTATGCACTGGTAAGTCCCATCGATAGAGAGCAAGAGTCCGACATCGATTGTGTGGCGCATTTATTCACTCCAAAAAAAAACCTGATAGACCAGTGGACTGGTCGATCAGGCTTCATTACCTGGCGCTTGGGCGCATGATGTAGGCAAGACTTAAAGGCCGGGGCCTGGCTTACTCGTTTATTTCTCTATGGAAAAAGTGTGCCAAATTGGTTTTTTGCTGAAAATCGGCCTTATCCGCAATGCTCATGACAGCCAGCGCACCGGTCTGAGCCGTAGCACTGTATTTTGCACCTAAGAGGTGCACATCAAATGTGAGGTTTTTGACGGGAACACTGCCCGCTTTATGAATGGGTGTGTAACGTAAATTCCCAGGTCGCCGACCTTGGAAACTGACAAACCTCAATAGCCGGTGTAGCGCAACGTAATAAAGGGCACGCTTATGTAGTACGCGCGGCGTAGCAGAAGCGAACCGCCCTTGTATCAATCGGGTGTGGGTTCCATCTAAGACGAAGAACACTAAAAATTAACGCTTCAAGCTAGGGTTAGCAAAGCCAGTTACGGAAGCGATCGTCAAATCTTAGGCAATAAAAAACCCGTGGACCGTTGATCTACAGGGCTTTCAAGATGCGAGCGCTGACGCCATCATCGATGTTCCTCCGGACGTCCTCAAAGCGGTGAATGTCGGTCTCGGTGATTCTTTGAGCATTGAGCGGGTCGACGAATCGATAGTGCTAAATCCAGTCAACACGGTTATGTAAAGTCCAAGCCCAAATACCTGTGCGGCGACGCCGGGTTTAAATCTCATGCGCGTGCTTTTCTGCCGTGAAAACCACATCCGACTTTTTCAATAATATCGGCCAAAAGCAGGCTGCCATATAAAGTGCGCCTGTGCCTTCGCTGGCTCGAAGCTGATGGGCGATGAGTTTGCTAATCCGCTCAAGTACTTGCTGGCATTGCGATGCGCTATCCTAATCAACTCGTTAAACAAGGAAGAATAATGCGCTCGTCGTCATTTCTGTCGTATCTCAAACTCCCGGCTGTTCTGCTGATTACCTGTCTTACAACCGCTTGTTCCAACTACCACTACAAGGATTACCAAGGCGATTGGGTGCCGGACTTGATGACGCCATATGACCTGTCCAATAACACGGCCAATGCGCCGGTGGTGTATTTCGCCACCACCCGCTTTCGCGGATTGGGAATAAAATTCCATCGACTGTTGCTGGCCACGCAT
Organism: Pseudomonas sp. WS 5412; assembly: GCF_012985615.1. Classification (NCBI taxonomy): domain Bacteria; kingdom Pseudomonadati; phylum Pseudomonadota; class Gammaproteobacteria; order Pseudomonadales; family Pseudomonadaceae; genus Pseudomonas; species Pseudomonas sp. WS 5412. The sequence goes on along the minus strand of NZ_JAARMB010000010.1, from coordinate 95,229 downwards.
GTGGACGACCAACTGCTAGAGGGCGCCGGGCGGCGCTCGATCCTCGACGTTTCCGGCAAGCAGGCACTGCGCTTGACCCCGGGCAAGCACTCGTTGAGCTGGTGTTGGGTCTGATGAATGCCTTGGGTACCGGTGGCGCGAAGTGCGGCTTCGGTGCGCGCGATGTGGAGTTCCGTGCAGGCCAGCGATATGTCGTGGACTTCACCACTCGCGACGACATCAGTGGGCCTCCTGGGCGTCAGGTCTCGACCATTACTATCGAATCCGAGATTCGAAATCTGGATACCCATGAAGTGATCTACCCGCTGAAAGGTATTGCAAAGCTGGAGAAGGAATAACGATTGCGACGATCACCGTCACAAACTGAGTTGGTCGGTGATCGGAAGCTACGTGGCCGAGAACAGCTTCCGACTGAATGCTGCCCTTAGCGAGAGACTGCAAACGGCCCAAAGCAGCTGCTCTACAAGGCCTGCTATCGACCCTTCACGGCAAGACATGCCGGCCAAGAACGGCCCTAGGACTTCAACTAAATCGGATATGATTACCCGAACGTTGGAGGCATGAATCAGGCTTAGGTCGGTGCCTGGCAACTGCTTAAATCAAAAGGGAGCACGCATGAGCAAATATCTGGTTTTGTTGTTGGTTGGCGCCGCAGGCTTTGCTCAGGCTCAATCGGTGTGCACTTACCCATGGTATCAATCGATCGATAAGATACTGCATACAACTGACGGACAAGGGCATGGGCCGGATATAGGCTCCGATGAATGGAAATCGGTGATCGAATTCAAATTAGGGGTTCGCGATGGGGCAGATGTCCCTGAACGAAGTTCCGATCAGTGGTGCCAATACATTGATCAGCATATCAATGGGAAGCAGGCGACCGGGGGCAGTACGGGGAAATCGTCGATAGTCAATGTGACACTTGGCCCTTCTTACGATTGCGCCAAGGTGAAGCCTGGTGCTATCGAAGCGATGATATGTGAGGACAAGGTGTTATCCGCGCTCGATCGCAATCTGTCGGAAGTATATGCCAGCGCGAGAATCAAGGCCGGAAACGAGCACCCACCCCAGCTTAAAGCAGAACAACGTGGATGGTTAAAGGGTCGCGACGACTGCTGGAAGAGTGATGACGTCGGTGCATGCGTGCGCATGGAGTACCAGCGCCGCATCGCCGAGTTGCAAGCACGGTACCGATTGGTACCGGGAGCCGGGCCTGTCTATTACGAATGCGAAGGCAACCCTGCCAGCGAGGTTGCTGTCATGTTCTTTAAAACCGATCCGCCGACATTAATCGCCGAGCGTGGCGACAGCGTATCGCTCATGTACCAGCAGCCAAGTGACAGTGGCGTAAAGTACCTTGGACGCAATGAAACGCTTTGGGAACATCAGGCCGAAACTATAATTACTTGGGGATACGGGGCGCCCGAATTACATTGCAAAAGAAAGCTTTGAGCAACGACCCAGTCAGCTGGGTAATTGCATTTTGGCGAAGGCTAGTAAGTGGCCGGAGGCGGCTTTCGTGAACGGATTCAAACGGTCCAGAGTGTGTAAAAACGCATATGGACTCGCGGTGACGGTTACGCACCAGTTCGAAGACTGAACCGCCCCGGGTTTCGTAGACGCCCTTGGTGTCCGTTTTTGGCGGTTAGTGGATGTTTAGCCTCCTTAGTCTCGAGCACAACCCCATGTCCAATCGAGGAGAGGCATAGCGATAACGGCATCTTAAATTTCTCGAAAGACGGCAGGGTTGCGAAAGCGATCCGAAAAATTGCGGAAGCGATGACCAAATGGCAGACAATAAAAAACCCCGTAGACGTTAATCTACGGGGTTTCTAAGAGTGGAGACCGAGGTCGGAATCGAACCGGCGTAGGCCGATTTGCAATCCGATCTGGAAACGTAAGCGGGCTGTGACCTGTAGAGATATTTACTTCCGAAACCAGCACAAAAAATCCCCTCTGGAGACCGCGTAGAATGCGGTCTATCTTCTTTATTTGGGAACTGATTTGCCCCTCCCCTAGCGTCCTGCCGACCGAACACAACCCACCACCAAGCAACCCAACTGCTACGCTGTTCACTCCAAGGAGGGACACCGATGCCGAACTCAGACCTGCTCCCTTACCTGGTGCACCGTCGCCCAGATCGCCTGAAACAGAAGCAGGCGCAGACGAAGGATCACTGGACCCAGGTCGAAGAGCTTGGGTGAGCCTGACTGGCGGCCATGGTGCTGATCGGATTCATGAGACCACTACACACTCTTTCAGGCGTGGATGGCGTCACCCAGTACCTAACCGAGCCAGGGCAGAAACGATGCGGGCACCCCTTCCCTATGCAGGACGATGAAGCAATACCGAGGGCATGGCAGCGTCCGCCACCTATCCGCGTACTTAAATCGGCACCTTCTACTGCATTGCAAACCTTCCTCGCCTGCTTATAATTAAGATCAATTCTTATCCGCATCTTGTAACTAGGAAGATCTAGGTGTCCTACCCTCAGTCTCCCGAATCCTCCCCCCAGGATGATATGCACGCGCTCTATCGCGACCACAGCCAATGGCTTCAGGGCTGGATTCGTCGGCGCCTAGGTGATGCAGATCGTACCGCGGATATCACCCAGGACACGTTCTTGCGCCTGATCAGCAGCGCACTGCGCCAGCCATTGAGAGAGCCGCGCAGCTTCCTGGCCACGGTGGCCCGAAGGGTGATGATCGACCAATTGCGCCGACGCAACCTGGAGCAGGCCTACCTTGAGTTTCTGGGCAGCCAGCCGCTCCTCGAGGAGTGCTCCCCCGAACAGCGCCTACTGATGCTGGAAACCCTGATGCAACTGGATGCCATGCTCGACGGCCTGGGCCAGAAAGTGCGAGATACCTTCCTGTACGTACAGCTCGATGGCCTGAGCTACCCTGAGGTCGCGCAGCGCCTCGGGGTGTCCGTCAGCTCGGTGACCAAGTACATGGCCAAGGCGACAGAGCGGTGCCTGCTGTTCGCTTTCGATGCGCAACTATGAATCCTTCCGATCAACGCAAAGCCCTGCGCGAGGCGGCGCAATGGCATGCGCGCCTCCACGCGGCGCGTGACTGTGCGGATAACCGCAGGCAGTGGCAGGTCTGGCTCGATCAGTCGCCGTTGCACAGTTGGGCGTGGGAGCGCCTTGAGCGGTTGCAAGCAGATCTTGCCGGTGTTCCCGGTCCGCTGGCACGGCACACCCTTGTCGCAGGCCATGGGGAACTGGGGCGGCGTACGCTACTCAAGGGCCTGGTGCTGGGTCTTGGCGTTTCAGGGGCTGTCTGGACGGGTTATCGCCACTCGCCGGTTTGGTTGGCCGACGTGCGCACCGTCAAGGGCGAACGCCGCAGCCTGACCTTGGAGGACGGTACGCGGCTGACGCTCAATACAGATTCTGCCGTCGATATCCGCTACAGCGCAGACCAGCGGCTGATAGAACTGGTCGAGGGAGAGATTGCCGTTTACACCGCTAGCGACCCACGCCCGTTGCGCGTGCACACGGTGCATGGCCGAATGCGCGCCCTCGGTACCCGCTTCAACGTGCGCCTGCATGCAGACCGCACAGAGCTGATCGTCATCGAACACGCTGTCGCGGTGCACAACGCCGCAAGCGAACACGAAGTGCGGGTCGATGCTGGCATGGCCCTGACCTTCAACAGCGGGCCGCTATCCGAGCCCCGTGCGGCTGACCTTGCTAGCACTGAGTGGCGCGAAGGTCAGTTGGTGTTGGACGGCTGGCCGCTGCGCAGCGCTCTGGCCGAACTCCAGCGTTACCGCCCGGGCGTGTTGAGCTGTAGTGACGATGTGGCGCAGCTGCGTCTCGCCGGGGTGTACCCGTTGGATGACACCGACCGCGCACTGGTGGCAATCGCCGGGGCGCTAAAGCTGAAGGTCAATACCTGGACGCGCTATTGGGTCAGGCTCACCCCGGCCGCTTAAACCAAACGAATGAAAAAAATTCTCAGTTGCATTGTCGGATTGGCCACTCTCGTACGAGCTCTTCTGAAAACCGCCCAAACAGGCATTTTAAGGAGCTGTCATGTCTAGAGCGACAATCTACCCACACGCGCGCCGAAAACACCTCACCCCCCTGCTGCTTGGCAGCGCCATAGCGCTGCAGGTCGGGATGCTGGCCCCGCTGCTGTCAACGGATGCCCAGGCCCACGCCGAACAGGTCAGCCGCGTTTACGACATTCCACCGGGGCCATTGGTAGCAACCTTGAACCGCTTCGCCCGCGAGGCCGGGGTGCTGCTGTCGTTTGATGCGGCGCTGACCCAGGGACAACAGAGTCGCGGGCTAAAAGGTCGCTTCAGCACCGAGCAGGGGTTTGCCCAACTACTGGCTGGTAGCGGGCTGGAAGCCCTGCTGGTGGGTAACAATTGGGTGCTTGCGCCTCAGGCGCAGGCCGGTTCAGCGCTGCAACTGGATGCAACCAGCATCACAGGCCAAAGCTTGAGCGTCACCACAGAAGGCAGTGGTTCCTACACCACCGGCGCAACTGCCGCCGCCACACGCCTGGACCTGAGCCTGCGCAAGACTCCACAGTCAATCAGCGTAGTGACACGCCAGCAGATGGACGACCAGAACCTGCAAAGTGTTTCCGATGTCCTGAAGCAAACCCCTGGCATCACCGTCAACCAGGAAAGCTCCGAGGCCTTCACTTTCTATTCGCGCGGTTTCAAGCTGGATAACTTCCAGTTCGATGGCGTGCCCAGCCTGTCCTCGGACGGCGGCTCATTGCGCGACAACTACAGTATCGGCAACAGCCTGATCTATGACCGAGTCGAAGTGCTCAAGGGTGCGACCGGCCTGGTCAACGGCTCCGGCAATCCTTCGGGGGTCATCAACCTGGTGCGCAAGCGCCCGACTGCCGAGGCGCAGGGCCATATCAGTGTCGGCGCAGGCTCCTGGGATAAATACCAGGCCGATTTTGACTTCGCCGGGCCGTTGACCGACAGCGGCAATATCCGTGGCCGCATGGTTGCGGGTACGCAGTCGCAGCGCAGTTATGTCGATTACCTGACCGGCGAACAAAATACCTTCTACGGTGTGCTGGAAGCCGACTTGAGCGAGAAAACCCTGCTCACACTCGGCCATGACGTACAGAAAAACTATGACAACGGCAGCACCACCGGTGCCCTGCCCGCGTTCTTTATGGATGGCCGCAGGGCCAAGTTCGATCGTGACACCAACGCTGCCGATCGCTGGACCTGGCGCAATCAGGAAACCCAGCGCACTTTCGTGGAGTTGGCCCACAGCTTCGACAACGACTGGGTCCTCAAGGGGGTCGCCAGCAGCCGCGACTACCGTTCGAGGGAGCTGATCTCGGGCATCAGCAGTGAGGCCATTCAGGCCGACGCAAGCATCTCCCACGGCTTCATCGCCGGCAACGTTGACCGCGCCAGCGGCTATGTGAACAACAGCGGCACCGCGAGCAAGTTCAACACTACCAGCAAGGAAAAAGGCCTGGACCTGTATGCCCGCGGCCCGTTTTCGCTGGGTGGTCGCATGCACGAAGCCATATTCGGCTACAGCATCGCCCATACCGAATCCACGTCCAAGCGCCACGACGGGGTTACCAATGGCATCATCAACGATGTATTCCAATGGGATGGCTATGGCGATACACCGAGGGACTTCGAATGGTGGTCGACCTTCAATATCGAAGCACGGCAGAAAGTCGGGTTCGCGGCCACCATCCTTAAACCGACCGACGCGCTGGCAGTGATCCTGGGCGCCCGTATCGTCGACTACAAATGGGACATCGACACGATCAACGCCATCGGTCGCCGCCTTCCGGCCAGCGCCACCAACTCCAGCGAAGTCGTGCCTTATGCCGGTATCACCTACGATCTGGACGCCTACCACACGGCCTACGCCAGCTACACCGACATCTTCAAACCGCAGGCCTACAGCCTCGGCCCGGACGGTAAACCTATCGACCCACTCTCCGGCGAAAGTCATGAGGTCGGCATCAAGGGCGCCTACTTCGACAACCGCCTAAATGCCAGCATGGCGCTGTTCGAGCTCAAGCAGGACAACTTCGCCGTACCCACCGGCGGTAGCACACCGAGTGGTAGCAGTGCCTATCGAGCAGAGAAAGGCGTCACGACTCGCGGCGTCGAGCTGGAGGTGAACGGCGAACTGATGAATGACCTGCAGGTGATGGCAGGCTACACCTTTGCCGAGTCCCATAACGCGGATGACCGGCGCGTGGCCACCAACCAGCCGCAGCACCTGCTCAAGATGGCAACCAATTACCGCTTGCAGGGCGATTGGCACAAATTCACCGTGGGCGGCAATGCCTACTGGCAGAGTTCGACGTTCTTTAAGCCAAGCGACGAGGATTGGTACGAGATCAAAGACCCCACCGCCAAATTCGAGCAGAAGTCTTACGCACTGGTGGGGCTGGTTGGCGGCTATGATGTCACCCGCGACCTGAAGGCGACTCTCAACGTCAACAATCTGTTCGACAAGCACTACTACAGTGGTATTGGCAATTACGGCACAGTGTTCTGGGGGGCGCCGCGCAACGTGATGTTCAATGTGAAATACAGCTTCTAGGCGGTTTCTCGGTAGTACGCTTACCCCCTGCGCCAAGGCGCCGGGGGTACGACGAGTACGTTCAGGCCTGGGAAAATTTAGCTCAAGCGCTTGAGGCCACGCCGAAAACACTTTTGAATCGCCCCTTATTTCATCGACGCGTTCAATTGTCTGACTTTTGCCAATTAGCCTGTTCTGAATGACGGAAGCGGGTCATAAGCCGCCTGACCCGATCGGCGGCTTTTGGCCGAATGCGGCCCCTCATGACAGACAGCAATCGGCCAGAAGCGGTCATCTAAGTTGCGCGCTCTCCGGAATGACTTAGGCCTCGACGTTAAACCTGCTCAACAATGCGGCACCGTCAGTGACACCAAGAATCTGATCGATTGCAGCGATTTTAAAGCTTGCCTTGGCGATCTGAAAATCTGCGTTGTTGTATGCAGCCTCCGCCTCATTGTGGAGCGCATAGGCCATATGTGCCGCGACACGGACACTCATAGGAGCATCTACATCTCTGCCCAGGTAATCGGCAAGCAATGTCCTGATCTCAAGCAGTGCGAGCGCGAGTAGCTTGGTCTGGTCAGTCTGCATAAAGTGATCCCGGATTCTAAAAGCGAGAGTGCTAGCGGATTCGTGAGGTTACATAAACTCTTGGTCAGTCAAAAGCGGACGCTAATGAACGGGAATGCTTAACTATTAACCGATTAAAGACCTGATGCCCACAAATTCGTATCCTTAATGTAGAACTTGTCACTTTTCTCCTTTGCCCGTGTTGAGCTACTGGCACTCGGCTCAAGACTCGTGGATTACATACGACGAGGGACGGCCTGCGACACAGGTGGCGTAAAAATTTATCATTTGTATCGCCCACTTCTAGTTAGGTGTTGAGACTATGCGCATCCAAGATCATAAATTGGCGTGGCGCTGGACCGATCCAGCGTATGCCGTGTTGCCAAATAAAGTCCTCGCGCAAATGCACTCAGTGACCTCCGATGAGGCGAAGGCGTTGTATAAGCGGGCGCAAGGGTTCATGGGTAATCACGGCCTGAGCACCGAGCTACGTCCTGAAATGGTCAGCGCCGAAGAGGCCGCATCGGAGGCCGGTTCCAATTGGCTGAAGCAACATCAGCCACATTTAGAGCAGCCAGTATCGCTTTCTTGGGATTCAGAGACCGCGCTGCGTACAACTTGGGGAGTGTTCATTTCATACTGGCCGGAGTTCTGCTATCCGGCTTCAGACGATCTGGTCGTGTTTCCAGAGTCAGAGGCGTGGATGCTCTTGTACCATCATGAGCGTGAGTTTCACTTTGGTAGACGAGCCGCCAAAGCCTAGCCAGTTGTTCCAACTGAGTACTCCGCCGCCGCTTTACTCCAACGCAGGATTCCACGCATGCATCACATGAAAAAGGCAATTGTTGTACTGGCAATCACGGGCCACATCGCAGGGTGCCAAACCTCCAGGCCGCCAAGCTCCTTTGAACAAACTCTGGCCAAAGTCCAATGCATACTTTTTGAGGGCGTAAAAAGCCCCACTGCAGAAGATGTTCAATACATTCGTAAAGCCAGCGATGACGGCAACGTGCGTTGTAAGATCGCGCTCGGCGGTTTGTACGAATCCGGCCGTGGCGGTCTGCCACAAGATTTTGGCAGGGCCAAATCGCTCTATGAATCCGTCGCTGCCGTAGATGGCGTCGGTAACGAGAGACTGGCGCGCATGGCCGAAGAGGGGCATGGGCAAGCACGCAACGACGTGGAAGCGCGACGGCTTTATCAGTTGGCGCTGACCAACAGCGACAGCGATAAAAGTAAACTCGCATTGGCCAGATTGATGGAGGAAGGCCGCGGTGGCCCGCAGGATTTGTTCGGGGCAATGATGTATTACGTGGAAGCCAGCCAACATTCCGGCGATGTTGCCTGGAAGGGCATTCAGCGGATCCGCTCTCAAGGGTTGGTGCTGACGGCTGCACAGACACAGCGCTACAACGACGTCTGGAGCGATACCAGTCGCAAGAGTCTAAACCGTACGACATTGGACATCGAGATTGCCTTGAACAAGCAATTCAAACGCGGCAGCGCCAGCAAACCGGTGACGCTGCAAGTGCAAGGCAAGCCGGGTTCAAATGTGCCGAAAATCGCATTGATAGAAAGCTCGGGCAACGCCGACGTAGACCAGGCCGTCGTCAAGGCATTCGGTAAATACCGCATTCCTGCCGAACCAACATTGCAAGCAGGCCAGGACTCCTGGTCTTCCGAGCGGTCCATCAAAGTCGGCTTGAATTGAAGCGCTAGCGCCGTTTACCTAGACCGAAAAGGAGACGGATTTATTTGTTTCTTAAGTCCGCTGTCGCTTAAATGAACCCGCCTTCTTTTGTCTTTAGGTTGATGTCGCTCGCTTGTGCATGAAGCTGGAAAAGGCGTTCTGCGGGAAAGGGGGCCGGGGTGGATTTTGACGCATAATGCCCGGCCGCTCCTTTTACTTCGCTGTAGAGACTTCTTTTGCGTAGGCCTGACAGGCTCGCCGCGCGATCAATCCTTGATCGCCGCTGTCGGTAATGGCAATAATTCGTTGAGCATGCGCTGAGTCAAGTTGGGCTCGACGGGCTGCATGAACCACGCCGACGCCGCCGGTGGTGGCAGGCACGTTGAAGTCACTGGCTGAATCCGTGGCCTCGAGAAGGACTGACAGCCGCACATCAGCAGTAGCAAGGCGGTCACGCAGGAGAGCCTGGCGGCGTTGAGCATCGGAAAGTTCTCGGGTGTGTTGTTGATCGGATGTGGCCAGCGTCTGCTCCAGGTCCAGGCGCCCACCCTGCTCAACGCTCACCTGATTGGCGGCGGCCGCGATGACGGCAGCCAGTTCGCCCTGGTGCAGGCCGACCTGCTCGGACAGCCTCTTGCCCGTGCGCCATTCCTGCACCTGCCAGGCGGAGCCGGCGGCGCTGGCCATCAGCACCAGGATCAGCACCATCAGCCCGGCCAGCTTCTGCACGGGCGTCATCACGGCACATCCTTGAAAAAAACGTGATGCCCGAAGCGCAACGTCTGCTTGGCCTTCGCCGCCCAGGCCGGAGCCTTGGGCATCGTGGTTGCGTAGTAGTGCGTGGCCCCGCCGGTTGGATCCGGTATTGATCAGCTCCGCTTCGCTCCGGACGCCATGGACGAAAAGATCAAGGCTGCCGAGGCAACGCCAAAACGCGAGGTTTGGCGAGTCTGTCGTGGCAGCGTATGGGTGGGCAACTACCCAGAGGGTCAGTACGAAAAAGCAGCCGACCACCTGCTGCACATCTTCAAACCGAAATTCATGGAAGAGGCAGCGGGCTATGTGAAGAAGCCCTACGGCACCGAGACGTTCCGCCGCGAACTGCCAAGCATCGAGATCAATGCGAGTTACCCAGTTCGAATACGATACCGAGTGGCTCCCCTCCAAATCCTAAACCACCTTCTGCTGCCCAGCGCAGCAAGAACGGGGATGCGCGTGTCTCAACAAATGCTGCGCAACAGGTGGGACGACGCCCGAGAAGCTGCTCGCTCCTTGGCCGCAAGTGAGGGACGAGTTGATGACGCGGAGAAGATCCAACAGTTTCAGTTCAAGGATATCCGACCGAAGGCGGCGTCCGAAATTACTGATATCGCAGACGCCAGCCTCCTGCTCGGGCACTCGGAGCAGGAGATCACCAAGCGCGTTTACAGGCGCATCGGTGCGGTCGCGCAGCCTTCAAAATGAGATAGTTTCGGAACTCCACCCTCTAAAGTTTCGGAACTCCAGCACTTTCCTACAGGCAATAAAAAACCCCGTAGACGTGAATCTACGGGGTTTTCAAGAGTGGAGGCCGAGGTCGGAATCGAACCGGCGTAGGCGGATTTGCAATCCGCTGCATAACCATTTTGCTACTCGGCCTCAAACGATCAATGCCCAAACTACTGACATTCACCGCATATAAACTTGAGTGGGCTATGTGAAGATTGCCTCTACTCTATCTCATTGAAAACATTGAAGTTTTTTATGCCTCAGTGCGTTCGATGGCGGCAATTATGTACTGATTTGCCGGGACTGGCAAGCCCTTGATTTCAAAAAATATTCTTCCGTGGAGCAGAACAGGGGCGGTTGGCCCCTGCTCTGCCTGGGCTTAGTAGCCCAGGGACAGTCCGGTATTGCGCCGTGGGTCGTTGGCGCCGTAGAAGCGGTTGTTGCCCACGGGCTTGCCGTCCAGGGACGGGGCGCCGACGAGGATGGCGGCCAGGTGGTTGGCGTCTTGGGGGCCGGCGAATTTATGGCCCCAGCTTTCGAGGATTTTCTGGGTGTCGGGGCTCAGGGCGAAGGTTTCGAGGTTGGTGGTGTCGGGCATCCATTGTTGGTGGAAACGTGGGGCGTTGACGGCTTCCTGGATGTTCATCTTGTAGTCGATGACGTTGAGGATGGTCAGCAAGGTGGCGGTGATGATGCGACTGCCGCCCGGTGTGCCGATGACCATCACGGCCTTGCCGTCCTTGGTCACGATGGTCGGGCTCATGGACGACAGGGGTGCCTTGCCCGGGGCGATGGCGTTGGCTTCGCCCTGGACCAGCCCGTACATATTGGGCACGCCGACTTTGACGGTGAAGTCGTCCATTTCGTCGTTGAGGATGACCCCGGTCTTGCTGGCCATGACGCCGGCGCCGAACCAGTCGTTGAGGGTGTAGGTCACCGATACCGCGTTGCCCCATTTGTCGACGATGGAGTAATGGGTGGTGTTGCTGCCTTCATGGGGCGCAACGCCGGGTTTGATGGCCATGGAGTCGCCGGCTTTTTGCGGGTCGATGGCGGCGCGCAGTTTGGCCGCGTAGTCCTTGTCCAACAGGTGTTCCACCGGGTTCTGCACGAAGTCGGGGTCGCCCAGGTAGCTGTTGCGGTCGACGTAGGCGTGGCGCATGGCTTCGATCTGGTAATGGGTGCCTTGGGCCGAGCCGTAGCCCAGTTCGGCCATGGGGTAGCCTTCGAGGATGTTCATGATCTGGCAGATCACCAGGCCGCCCGAGCTCGGTGGTGGTGCCGAGACCACGTGGTAGCCACGGTAGTCGCACTCGATGGGCGCCAGCTCGCGGGTCTGGTATTTGTCCAGGTCGGCCTGGGCGATGATGCCCTTGCCGGCCTGGCTGGAGTCGACGATGGCCTTGGCCACCCAGCCTTTGTAGAAGCCATCGGTGCCCTTAGCGGAAATTTCCCGCAAGGTACGGGCCAGGTCTTTTTGCACCAGCTTCTGCCCGACCTGCAGCGGCTCGCCTTTATTGAGAAAGATGCCACGCAGGTCCTGGTCTTTTTTGAACTCTTCGGTGGCGCTGTGCAGCATGTCGATATCGCCCTGGTCGAGGGCAAAACCGTCTTCCGCGAGCTTGATCGCCGGTGCGATCACTTGGGCACGTTTGAGGGTGCCGTATTTGCTCAGGGCCAGTTCCATCCCGGAGACGGTGCCGGGCACGCCGACCGCCAGGTGGCCCTTGGCGCTGAGGCCGGGGACGACATTGCCGTCCTTGTCCAGGTACATGTCGGCAGTGGCCGCCAGCGGCGCTTTTTCACGGAAGTCGAGGAAGGTCTTGCGCCCGTCCGCCAGTTGCACGGTCATGAAACCACCGCCGCCGAGGTTGCCCGCAGCCGGGTAGACCACCGCCAGGGCGTACCCCACCGCCACTGCCGCGTCCACGGCGTTACCGCCAGCCTTCAGCACGTCCACACCCACATGGGTGGCCAGATGCTGGGCCGTCACCACCATGCCGTTTTCGCCGGCCACCGGGGCCTGGGAGGCGGCCTGCACGCCACTGAATGTCAGGACCAGGGCCGTCGCTATCAAGGTTCGGGTAAGGGGTTGGTAGTTCATCCGTGGATACTCTGTTTATTAGAAGCATTAAACGTAGCTTCTTTCGCACGGCAACCCCAGTCAGGTGGCGCGTTTCAGACAGAGCGTGTCGGTGACGGAATGCTATATTCGCCCCGCCCTCCTCATTGCCCTGAGACACACCGATGCCCACGGTCGCCGACCCGATTCACGCGCTGTACCACAAGATCACCTGGAAGCTGATCCCGTTCCTGTGCTTCTGCTACCTGGCTGCCTACCTGGACCGCATCAACATCGGTTTTGCCAAGTTGCAGATGCAAGACCAGCTGCAGTTCAGCGAAACCGCGTTCGGCCTGGGCGCCGGCCTGTTTTTTGTCGGCTATATCCTGTTTGAAGTACCCAGCAACCTGATCCTGGAGCGCGTCGGCGCGCGGATCTGGATTGCGCGCATCATGATCACCTGGGGCCTGCTGTCGGCTTGCACGTTGCTGGTCACCTCCACCACGCAGTTCTATGTGCTGCGGTTTTTGCTGGGCGTCGCCGAAGCCGGGTTCCTGCCGGGGGTGTTGTATTACCTGACCACCTGGTTCCCCACCCATCGCCGGGGCCGGGTGATTGCGCTGTTCATGATCGGCCTGCCGCTGTCCAGTGTGATTGGCGGGCCGTTGTCCGGCTGGATCATGGGCCACTTCGACCAGATCGGTGGCCTGCGCGGCTGGCAGTGGCTGTTCCTGCTTGAAGCCCTGCCCAGCGTGCTGTTGGGGGTATTGGCGTTCTGGGCGTTGCCCAATACCTATCACCAGGCCAAATGGTTGTCAGCCGCCGAAAAGACCCTGCTGCAACAGCAGTTGCAGGCCGATGACTGCCAGGCCAGTCAAAGCCCACGGCGTTTTCGCGAAGGATTCTTCAACCTCAAGGTGTGGATGCTTGGCGGGATCGACTTTTCGATCCTGCTCAGTGCCTACGCCATGGGTTTCTGGATGCCGACCCTGATCCGCAACGCGGGGATCAGCGACACCTTCCATATCGGCCTGCTCACCGCCCTGCCCAGTGTGGCCGCGCTGGCCGGCATGCTGCTGATCGGCGCCAGCTCCGACAAACACCGCGAGCGCCGTTGGCACATTATCGTGCCGTTTGTGGTGGGCGCCGTGGCCATGGCCGGCAGCACGTTCTTCACCCATAACGTGGTCGCCACCGTGGCCCTGTTTGCCGTGGCGTCGGCAGCAATCCTCGGCGCCGTGCCGGTGTTTTTCAGCCTGCCGGCGACCTTCCTCACCGGCACCGCGGCGGCCACCGGCTTTGCCCTGGCCTGCTCCCTGGCGAATATCGCCGGGCTGGTCAGTAACTCGTTGATGGGCCTGGCGATAGATATCACCGGCAGCAGCGCTGGAGCCATGTGGTTCTTTGCCGCCAGCTTGCTGCTCAGTTGTTTGCTGGTGATTGCGTTGCCGGCGAAATTGGTCAACCGCTAGGAGCGAGCACGAAGCTACATACCCCTGTGGGAGCGGGCTTGCTCGCGAAAGCAGTGGGTCAGTCAACATCAATGCTTGCTGGGCCGACGTCTTCGCGGCGATGCGGCGATCCGACAAGCCCGCTCCCACATTTGATCTTCACTGCTTTGAGCGTTGCGTTCGCTTAACTGATCGGCATTAGGGCAAACCCGCTCCCACAGGGGGGCTCAATGACTGCTATGGCCCATGCCACTCGGCTGCTGCAACAGTGCCAGGTCTATCTCCTCGAAACGCAGCACCCGCCCGCCGGTATCGGCCGCGATTTTCTGCGCCACCGCCTGCTCGGCAAACGAGGCCAGCACCACGCCCATGGCGCCCTTGAGCCCGGAGCCGAGCACGTAGTAGGCGGTCTTGGCGTCGATCAGATGGGCATCATCCGGGGTATCCCAATGGCTGCGCCCCATGTCATGCACATACAGCTTGGACTGGGCATGATGGTTTTCCGGCTGCAACCACCAGCCGAGCATTTCTGCCGTAGAGCAAAACTTCTTCGCCGCGCCCTGCTCCACCACCTCGCCCTTGGGCCCCGGGAACTCGCTGATCACCATGCCACACACATGGCACTCATCTGCAGGATGGAACGCCACCGGCCCGTCACCCGCCCCCGCCGCCACCGGTTTGTCACAACCGACCAACAGCAGGCTCAACAGTAAAACCAACCCCATCTTCATGCTTACATGCTCCACCGATAAAAAATTCATGCCGCGCGCCGGCCGAACAGCCAGTAGGCCCAGGCCAATGGCCCGGCGACCCACGCGGCCAAGCACAGCCACAACGCCGCCTCCGGCACCGCCAGGTCTGCGCCCAGGGCCATCACGCCCATGGACGCGGGGCCGGCATCGAAACCCGACAGGTTGATCAGGCGGTACACATCCGCCGGGTTGAACAGCAACAGCCAGGGCAGCAGCGTCGGGCTGAACTGGCCTTCGCTGAGCACCAGCAGCGCCAGCAACGCCAGGTCGAAGACCAACACAAAAAAGAACCACACCCCCAGGGCCAAGCCGGCCGCCGTGGATTTCTCCGCCGAGACGCTGCTCAACACATACGCCAGCCCCAAAAAGCCCCAGCCAAGCAAGGTCGAGGTCAGCATGAACCGGCCAAAGGCCCAGAGCAGTAGGCTGAACTCGACGTCATCCACCAGCAGCGCAATGGCGAGCATGGCGCAGCCGAATCCGATAAAGGTCGCCAGCGCCAGGATCAACCCGTGCCCGACAAACTTGCCGAGCAGGATCTGCCCGCGCCCCAGGGGATAGGTGAGCAATAGCAGCAAGGTGCCGCTTTCGTCCTCGCCGACAATCGCGTCATAGGCCAGTAGCAGCGCAATCAACGGCATCAGGAAGGTTGCCAGGCTGGCCAGGCTGGCGATGGTCGCCGGGATCGAGGTAAAACCCAGTTGCCCGGACGCCGCGGCCCCGAGCCAGGCAATGCCGATGGCCAGCACCGCAAACAGCAGGCTGATGGCCAATAACCAACGGTTGCGCAGGCCATCGCTGAATTCTTTGCGGGCCATGTTCCAGATCGGCGTCATTGGGCACGCTCCACAGGGCTGTCCATGTAATGGCGATACAGGTCTTCCAGGGACGGCACGACAATTTCCACATCGCTGGGGCTGTCCTGGTCGAGCAACTGGCGCAGCAGGTCCAATTTATTGCCATTCAACGCCGCCACTTGCAGCCCTTCCGCGCCCCAGCGCTGGGTCACGTGGCCAGCCTCGCTCCAGCGTTTTTGCAAGTGCGCCGCACGTTGCAGGCCGCTGCTGCGGATCAGGGTGGGCAGCCCGGCCTCTTCGCGCAACGCCGCCAGGGTGCCGAGGGCCAGCAGACGGCCCTGGGTCAAGATGGCGGCGCGGTTGATATGGGCCTCCACACCGGGCAACACATGGGAACAGAGAATGATACTGGTGCCCTGCCCGCGCAGGCGGTCGAGCAAGCGATACAGGTCCTGGGTGGCAATCGGGTCGAGGCCCACGGTGGGCTCGTCGAGCAGCAGCAGGCGCGGCTCGCCAAGCAGGGCCTGGGCCAGGCCGAGGCGCTGGCGCATGCCCTTGGAATAGGTCTTGACCCGCCGCCGTGCCGCCACCGTCAGGCCGACGTCTTCGAGCAGGGTCTGGACCTGGCTCATCGGCGCGCCCTTGAGCCGGGCGAAATGCTGCAAGGTTTCCAGGCCGCTGAGTTGCGGGTAGAACGTGACGTTTTCCGGCAAGTAGCCGAGCATCTGCCGCACATGAGGGTCGCTGGGCGCGCGACCGAACACCCGCACCTGACCACTGCTTGCCTGCAACAAGCCGAGGATCAGTTTCATGCTGGTGGTCTTGCCCGCGCCGTTATGGCCGAACAGGCCCAGCACTTCCCCGGGCGCCAGGCTCAGGCTCAAGTCGTGCAGCACAGTGGCGTGCCCATAACGCTGGGTCACGCCTTCGATTTCGACAACGGGCATCATGCAGGCTCCTTGAGCAGGGAAAGCGTGGGGTCTTGCATCAGCGGATGGCTGTCCATCACCCCCGGCGACTTGATCACCGGAAACGCCCGCTGCACCCAGCGCAGCAACTCGATGCCGGGGCTGTTCATCAACAGGCGCACCTGGGGATACAACCACAGCAGGCGGTCGACGTTATCGTTGGGCTCGTAGGCCACATCCCCGAGGCCGTCGTTATTGCGGTCCCAGCCCAGGTAGTCGCTCCAGTAATTGCCGCGGCCATCTGCCGACCATTCCTGCAAACGCGTGGCCACGTACTTGACCTGGCGCTGGTTGCCGACAAAGGCGTTGTTGGCAATCCGGTTGTCCTCGGAACCAGCTGTGAGGTGAATGCCCACCGCGCTGCGCCCGAAGTGGTTGTGTTCGATGCTGTTGAACAGCGAGTTGTAGATAAACAACGCCTTGCCTTCGGCCCCGGTGATCATGGTGTCGCCGGTGGTGCCGTCGCGCACGTCGTTGACCACGTTGTCGCGCAAGGTGGAATAGGTGATGTAGTTCATCAGGATCCCGTAGTTCTGATCCTCCTCGGAGCGATTGCCGATCACCGTCAGCTTGCGGCTTTGCATCAGCGCATAGCCGGTGCGGGTGCGGCGAGTAATATTGCCGAGCACCTGGTTGTCGTTGGCGAACATGTAGTGGATGCCGTAGCGCAGGTCTTCCAGGGTGTTGCCTTGCAGCAGGTTGCCGTTGGAGGTGTCGATGTAGATGCCATCGCGGGCATCGCGCACGTGGTTGCCGATCACCCGCGCGCCTTTGACTGCGTACAGGTGGATGCCATTGCCCCGGTCCTGGGAGCGCATGGTCGGGTCGCCCTGGATCTGGTTGTCGATCACACTCACATCCGCCGTGCCATCGACCCACACGCCAAAACCCTGGCCGCGCAGGCGGTTGTTCTTGATCAGGGCGCCGTGGGCCTTGGGCTGGATGAAGATGGCGGCGTTCATCGCGGTGAGGTCATGGCCCCAGTCGAGGAAGGTACAGCCCTCGACGGTGACGTCGGCAGCGTTGATCAGCAAGCCATTGCCCAGGCCCTGGCTGTGGATCACCGCACCGGGTTCGCAAGTCAATTGCAGGGGTTGGTCGATGCTGAAGGAGCCCTGGTAGTCACCGGCAGGCAGGCGCCAGTGCTGCGGGCCTGCAGCGACCAAAGGCAGGTGGGTAATGGGCAGTACAGCAGCGCCGGCGGCGGCCGAAAATAGCAGCCACACACACCCGGTCCATAACGTGCGGGGTCGAGCCACGGAGTCTTCCTTTTGATCAAAGCCCAATCTGTGGAGCGACACAGATCTGGTGTGAGAGCTGGCTTGCCTGCGATGGCGGTGTACCAGCCGCCAAAAACAGTGGCTGAACCGCCGCTATCGCGGGCAAGCCCGCTCCCACATTGGTTGGTGCTCGCCGTTAAGCCCGCTCGACCAACATCCGCCCCACCATCTCCATATGCAGCGCATGGCAGAACCAGCTGCAGTAGTACCAATGCAGCCCCGGTTTATCGGCAATGAAGGTGATGGAAGAGGTCTGCTGCGGGCTGATTTCCATGCTCACGCCATGGTTGGTCATGACAAAGCCGTGGGTCACGTCCTCGATCTGGTCGATGTTGGTGATGGTCACGGTGACCTCATCGCCATGCTTGACGGTGAACTCCGTCAGGCCATAGGTCGGCGCCATGGACGTCATGTACACCCGCACTTTCTTGCCGTCGCGGATCACCTTGTTATCGGTCTCCAGCTTGATCCCGTCCTTGGCCGCAATGGCCACGGTTTCGGCGAAGAAGGGGTCGTTGCGTTCCCAGATTTTCTTGGTCTTGATCTGGTCACGCCGCGCCATCACACAGTCATGGGGTTCGGCGAAGGTCGGGCCGTCGTGGACCAGTTTCATTTCATCGCCCGAGATGTCGATCAACTGGTCGTTTTCCGGGTGCAGCGGGCCGGTCGGCAGGAAGCGGTCCTTGGAGAATTTGCTCAGGACTACCAGCCATTGGCCGTCAGCATCCCGGGTCTCGGTGAGCGAGGCGTGGTTGTGGCCGGGTTGGTAGTGCACATCGAGCTTCTGCTTGATGTAGTTGACCTTCTCGCCGCCGTAGGCACGGATGGCTTCGGCGATGTTCCACTTGACCACCTGGCTGTCGATAAACAGCGTGGTGTAGGCAAAGCCCCGGCCATCGTAGGTGGTATGCAGCGGGCCCAGGCCCAGTTCCGGCTCGCCGACCACCACGCCGCGCGGGTCTTTGATCTTGTCGCTGAACAGGTCGTCGAGCTTGTCGATGGCAATGATGGTGCAGGTCGGCGACAGCTTGCCGTTGGCGATAAAGTACTTGCCGTCCGGCGAGGTATTGCAGCCGTGGGGGTTCTTCGGCACCGGGATATAGCGGGTGAATTCGCTGTCCTTGCCATCATCGCCCTTGCGCCCGTCCACCACCGGCACCTTGACGCCGTCGAGGTTGATGAACTTGCCGGCCTTGATCGCCGCCTCGATGCGCGGGATGTTGAACACCACCACCCAGTCGCGCTCGTTGCGCATCATGCCGCCCAGGTCGGAGGCTTTCTCCGAGTTGTAGCAGGTGGCCGCCGCGTATTTGCCGGTGTAGTCCATGTCGGCGTTGTCGAGGTTGCCGTCAACGATGACCTGGAAGGCCATTTCCATCTTCTCGGCGTCGATCGCGTTGAACATGGTGAAGCTGTTCTTGTCCTGCAGGTCGAAGGTGTGGCCGTCATTGGGGTGCGGGATGATGAACTCGGCGTTGCAGAACACGTACTTGGTGTACGGCACCTTTTGCAGGCGCAGGCCGTGGATCGCCTGGGCGTTGGGCACGGTGACGATCTTGTCGCACTTCATGATGTCCAGGCGGATCCGCGCCACGCGGGTGTTGGCCTTGTCGTTGATAAACAGGTATTTGCCGTCGTAGCGGCCATCGGTGGTGGACAGGTGCGGGTGATGGCAATCGCCGTTCTGGTACTTGGCGCCCTCGCCCAGGATGCGCTTGCTCTCGTTGGTCAGGCCCCAGCCGGTGGCGGAATCGACGTTGAACACCGGGATACGCATCAGTTCACGCATCGACGGCACACCGAGTACCCGCACCTCACCTTGGTGGCCGCCGCTCCAGAAACCGTAGTACTGATCCAGCTCCCCTGGGCCCACATGAATCTTCGACTTGGCTTCCTTGGCCGCCGCCGCAAAGGACTCGCGGGTAAACACCGTACCACCGAGGGCCGAGGCCCCTGCCAGCACCGCGCCGGTGACTGCGCCGGTGCCAAGGAAGCCACGCCGGCTCATGCCTTCAGGTTCCGGGGTGGCCCCGGCTTTTTTCGATTCGCTGTCGTTCATGATGTGCTCCAGATGGGAAAAGTGAGTGCCCAAGGCCGTCATTCAGGCACCGCCACCTGCACCACCGGGATCAATTGCCCAGTGACGGGTGCGGCCTTGTTGCGTTTCTTGCGCTGGTTGATCAGTGGCGGGCATTTGTGGTCGTTGTGCCAAGTCATCTGGCAATCCAGGCAGTAGTGGCATTCATTGGCGTTGATATGGCCGTCAGGGTGAATCGCCTGGATCTCGCATTCCTTGGCGCACAACTGGCACGGATCGCCACACTCTTTGCGCCGTTTGAGCCAGTCGAACAGCCTGAACTTGCTGGGGATCGCCAGCGCGGCGCCCAGCGGGCAGATGTAGCGGCAGTAGACTTTGCGCGTGAACAGGTTGATCACCAGCAGCGCCACCGCGTACAGCACGAACCACCACTGGCGGTCGAAATGCAGGGTGATGGCGGTCTTGAACGGCTCCACTTCGGCAAACCGTTCGGCGGTGGCCATCGACTCCAGAGACAAGCCAAACAGCCCCAGCAGGATCAAATACTTGATCGCCCACAGCCGCTCATGCACGGCAAACGGCAGCTCGAACTGGCGCACCTTGAGCCTGCGCGCCGCCTCGTTGATCAACTCCTGCAGCGCCCCGAACGGGCACAACCAGCCGCAGAACACACCTCGGCCCCACAGCAGGATGCTGGCAGCGGTGAATACCCAGAGCATGAAGATCAGCGGGTCGGTGAGGAACAGCTCCCAGCGGAACTGCTGGAACAGCGCATGCACAAAGGTCAGCACATTGACCACCGACAGCTGCCCCAGGGCGTACCAGCCGATAAACACCACGGTAAACAGCAGGTAGCCACGGCGTACCCAATGCAACAGGCGCGGACGCCGGGCCAGGCTGTCCTGCAAAAACAGAATCACCGTCAGCAGTACCAGGGCGGCGCCCAGGATCAGGATCTGCACGTGTTTCTGGTACCAGATCGTCAGCCACATCGGCCGATTCGCTTCGTCGATGGCAGCCTGCTCGGCGGCAGTCGGCAACGGGCGCTCCAGATACGCCTCGGGCATCTGGTAGGGCAATTCAAAACTGCTGAAGGTGCCGCTGACCGGGCCGGTCTGGCGCCGTACCAGCAGCTCCAGGGTCCAGGCCGAGCCAGGGTCGAACCCGGCTTGGGGGCGCACGATAAACACCGACATCTCGTCGAACTCGGGCATGCCCTCGGCGAACACGTCATACAGGCGCTGGTGGTCCATATCGCGGAAGCTGATGACATTGCCGAACTGGCGCAATTGCACCCGATCAAAAATCCCGCCGCGCACGTAGCCCGAGCCCTTGAACGAAAACAACCCACGCCCCAGCACCGCAATGGCCTGCTCGCCGGGCTTGAGGCCCTGCATCAGCACCCGGTATTGCGCGTCGCCCAACAGGTTGCGGCCGATGGTCGGCGCGTTGAGATCGGCCACATACAGGTCAATAAAGGTCTCGTCGGCCTGCCCCGGCGCCGCCACTTCCACGCCTTCGGCCTCGGTGCCCTTGAAGGCCGCGTCCACTTGCCCGCGCGTCAGGTGCAGGCGGCGCACCGCGCCGTTGCCGGTCAACTGCGCCCAGTTGGCCGGCTCGAACAGGTCAGCGCGCACCAACGCGACTTTCTGCGCGGTACTGGCCTTGTCCTCGATCAGCTTGAGCGACACCGCCACTTCGTGGGCGGCGCGCATGATCACCTCATTGACCACCATGGCCGTGACAGTAGCGCCGGCCACCGCGTCCACGGTCACCGCCTGGCTGTCGCTGGAGTGCCCCACCACCACCCGTTGCTTGACGTTGATCCCGCTGTAGCGGGCGGTGAAGTCATGCAACTTGGCCTCGGGAATGCCGATCAGCAGAATCGGCTCGTGGTGCTCCAGCACATAGGCATCACGGATCACCCCGGCCGGGTCGAGGATCACCTGGGTGTTGATCGGTTTGCCGGAATACGCCGGGATGTCCACCACGTCCAGGCTCTGGAACACATAGCCGATGACCGCGCCTTTGGCCGACAGCGTGCGCACCTTGAACTTGCCTTCGGCGGCGGAAATGGCGTCGGTCTGCGGGAAGATCTTGTCGATGCGCTGTTGTTCAATCGCGCCGTAGGACTTGGCCTGGGCCGGGCCGGCCAGGCTGAACAGCAGCACCAGGACAACCAGCCAGGTGACGGGACTTGCGGCCAGGGTAGCGAGGGCCGAGGGCTTGGTGCGGTTCATGGGCTCACTGACTTCAACGGCCGGAATATGAAGTCGATGGTAGGTGGCAGCTGGCCAGTGAGCCCTTGATTGAAATCAAGTCTGGGGGCGGTGCGGCGTTTGGGCGCTGGCTACATACCCAACCACTGCGGCAGCGCCAGTGAGATAAACGGCACGTACGTCACCAGGATCAGGAACGCCAGGAGGATCATCAACCATGGCATCGCCGCGCGGATCGTCTGGCCCAGGGTCAGGCCGGTCACCGCCGAGGTCACAAACAGGTTCAACCCAACGGGCGGATGCACCAGGCCGATTTCCATGTTCACCACCATCACAATCCCCAGGTGAATCGGGTCGATGCCCAGCTTCATCGCGATCGGGAAGAAGATCGGCGCCAGGATCAGCACAATGGCCGAGGGCTCCATAAAGCTGCCGGCAATCAACAGCACCACGTTGACCATCAGCAAGAAGCCAATCGGCGTCAGCCCTTCGGAAATGACCCAGGCCGTGATTTCCTGCGGAATCTGTTCGGTGGTCAACACATGGGCAAACAGCATGGCGTTGGCGATGATGAACATCAGCATGATCGACAGGCGCCCAGACTCCAGCAGCACCTTGGGGCAATCCCTCAAGCGCATGTCCTTGTACACAAACAGTGCGACAAACGCCGAGTACACCGCCGCCACCGCTGCGGCTTCAGTGGGGGTGAACATGCCGCTGTAGATACCGCCGAGGATGATCACCAGCAGCAACAGGCCCCAGAACGCACGGCGCGCACAGCCCAGCCACTGGGCAAAGGTCGCCCGGGGTTGTGCCGGCAGCTTTTTGATCCGCGCCACGATGTAGATCGCGATCATCAGCATCAGGCCCAGCAGCAAGCCGGGGATCACCCCCGCCATAAACAGCTTGCCCACCGAGGTTTCCGTCGCCGCCGAATACACCACCATCACGATGGAGGGCGGAATCAGGATGCCCAGGGTCCCGGCATTACAGATGATCCCCGCGCCAAACTCCTTGGGGTAACCGGAGCGCACCATACCGGCCACGGCAATCGACCCCACCGCCGCCACCGTCGCCGGCGATGAACCCGACAGCGCAGCAAACAGCATGCACGCCAGCACCGCCGCAATCGCCAGGCCGCCACGGATATGGCCGACACAGGCGTTGGCGAAGTCGATCAAGCGTTGCGCCACGCCGCCGGTGGTCATGAACGCCCCCGACAGCAGGAAGAACGGAATCGCCAGGAAGGTGTAGGCATCACTGGTTTCAAACAACTTGATCGCCAGGGAGCTTAACGAGTCCTGGCTGAACATCAGGATCGACATCGCCCCCGATAACCCCAGGGAAATAGCGATGGGCACGCCGAGAAACATAAACACCAACAGCAGCAAAAACAGACAGAGAATGGCCATCAGTCACGCTCCTTATGGCTGCCGGCCAACTTGCTGGCTTCACCGGCTTCATCGGCCAGCCCCAACCCGACCTGGCGGTGGGTGAACAGGCGGTAGAAAATTTCCAGGTAGCGGATCAGCACCAGGGCGAAGCCGATCGGCACGATCAGCGCGATATGCCCGACCTCAAGACCGAAATGGTCGAGGTCTTCAGCCCCGATCCCGGCCGTCAGCACCGCACTCACCCACTTGTAGCTGGCCACCATGAACAACCCGGCGTAGGCCAGGCAGCACAGACACGCGAGCATCCCCAGCAGGCGCTGGACCCGGCGTGGCGTCAGGCGTACCAGGGCATCCACCCCCAGGTGGCCGGCGGTGCGCACGCCATAGGAAATCCCGAAGAAAATCAGCCAGCCGAACATCGCCTTGGTCAGCGCGACGCTCCAGGTCATGTCCTGGGCCCAGGTCATGGTGCCGTCACCCAGGGCGTTGAAAAAACCGCTGCTCCAGGCCCACTTGTCAGCCAGGGCAAAAAACAGGGTGTAGATGTTGTTGAGCATGACGTAGACAAACGTCACCAGGGTCATGGCGGCCAGCAGGAAGGCGATAAAACCTTCCTCCAGGTGCTCCCAGACGCGCCTTAGGGATTGCATGGCAAAACCTCA
Organism: Pseudomonas sp. WS 5412; assembly: GCF_012985615.1. Classification (NCBI taxonomy): domain Bacteria; kingdom Pseudomonadati; phylum Pseudomonadota; class Gammaproteobacteria; order Pseudomonadales; family Pseudomonadaceae; genus Pseudomonas; species Pseudomonas sp. WS 5412. The sequence goes on along the minus strand of NZ_JAARMB010000010.1, from coordinate 71,308 downwards.
CGAAGCAGAGATGAGTGGTCGGGGTGGTAACCGGGTCAAAATGTGGGAGCGGGCTTGCTCGCAAAAGCAGTGGGTCAGTCAACATCAATGTTTGCCGGGCCGACGTCTTCGCGGGCAAGCCCGCTCCCCCATTGGATCTTGGTACACCCCGAAATCATTGGTTGGACGCGTCTGCGGCCTTGATCAGGTCAGCGCCAATCGGCCCCTCGAACTTCTGCCATACCGGGCGCATGGCTTCGCGCCACAGCTGGCGTTGCGCGGGGGTCAGTTCGATGATTTCACTGGTCTTGGCATCGACGATCTTCTGCTTGGCCGACTGGTTCAGCGCTTCGGCCTGTTTGTTCACCTCGACGGTGACCTCGCCCATGATCTGTTCCAGGCTGCTGCGGATATCCGGCGCCAGGCCGTTCCAGAACTTGGCGTTGGTGATCACCATGTAGTCGATCAGGCCGTGGTTGGATTCGGTGAAGTACTTCTGCACCTCGTTGACCTTCTGGCTTTCATAGTTCGACCAGGTGTTCTCGGTGCCGTTGACCGTGCCGGTCTGCAAGCCCTGGTAGACCTCGGCAAAACTCATCTTGCGCGGGTTGGCGCGGATCGCCTTGAACTGTTCCTCCAGCACGCTGGAGGCCTGCACGCGGAACTTCAGGCCGCGGGCATCCTTGGGCTCGTGCAGGGCCTTGTTGGCCGACAGTTGCTTGAGGCCGTTGTGCCAGTAGGCCAGGCCGAGGATGTTCTTGTCCTGCATCGACGTCAGCAGTTGCTTGCCTTCAGCGGCCTGGAACCGGTCGACGGCGGCCAGGTCGTTGAACAAAAACGGCAGGTCGTAGATCTGCACCTGCTTGGTGTATTGCTCGAACTTGGCCAGGGACGGCGCCAGCATTTGCACGTCGCCCAACAGCAGCGCTTCCATCTCCTTGCCGTCACCGAACAGCGACGAGTTGGGGTACACCTCGACCTTGACCCTGCCCGCCAGGCGCTCTTCAGCAAGTTTCTTGAACAGCAGCGCGCCCTGGCCTTTGGGGGTGTTTTCCGCTACCACGTGGGCGAACTTGATGATGATCGGATCAGCCGCCTGGGCCAGGCCTGCGGTAAACAACGTGGCGGCGCACAACAGCGCCCGAGAAAGCTTGAGCATGGGTATCACCTTTTTATTGTTGTGGTGGTTTCAGGCAAGGTGCCTGATGTGAGGCGTGTAGTGAATTTCAAATTTTTAAACCCTGCGTTCGGCCAAGCCGAACACCAGCCTTGGGAACAATGCCTATCCAGTGTGGGCACTGGTTTGGTCTGTCAGGGCTGTGCCGCCAGCAGCCTTTGGGCCCGCAGTAACACCGGCGCATCCACCATCTGCCCATCAATCTGGTAGGCCCCTGCCCCATGGGCGCCGGCCTCTACCACCCGTTGTGCCCAGGCCAGGTCCGCCGCGCTTGGCGCCAGGGCTTCATGGATCACCGGCACCTGCTTGGGATGGATGCACAGCGCCCCGGCAAAGCCCATTTCATAGGCATGCCGGATCGAATGGCGCAGGCCCTCCGGGTCGTCGATGGCCGGGTGCACACCGTCCAGCGGTGCCACAAGGCCGGCGGCGCGCGAGTGCACGATCAGCGCCAGGCGCGCCTGATCGAGGGCGAAATTCGCCGCCGCCGAGTGGCTGCTCAGGTTCAGGTCCAGCGCCAGGTCCAGGCCACCAAACGACAGGCGCTGCACTTGTGGCGCATGAGCGATTGCTGCGACCGCCAGCAGGCCTCGCGCGCTTTCGATAATCGGCCAGATGACTTTGCCGGTGGCGGCCACCACTGCCACCTGGGCGGCACTTTCCACCTTCGGCAGCAGCACCCCGGCCACGTTGCCGTGGGCCTTGCAGAACGCCACATCGGCAAAGTGCTCGGCGTGTTCCGGGGCATTGATGCGTACCCACACACAGGCATCGGGGTTGGCCGTTAAAAACGCACCTAGGTTATCCCGGGCCTGGCGCTTGAGCGGTTCTTCCACCGCGTCTTCAAAATCCACGATCACCGCATCGGCACCACTGGCCAGCGCTTTGGCAAAGCGCTCCGGGCGGCTGCCCGGCACGAACAAGGCAGAACGAATCAAAGGCATCACTGAACTCCTTTTTAGATAACGCCGCGCGCGCGCAGGTTGTCGATGGCCTCGCCCGAGTAGCCAAGCGCTTGGAGAATCCCCTGGCTGTGCTGACCCAGCCCCGGTACACCGTCCATACGCGGGGTAAACGCGGTGTTACGCGCCGGTGGCAATAACGACGGCAACGGCCCGGCCGGGCTGTCGACGTCACGCCAGCTGTCGCGGGCCTTGAGTTGCGGGTGGTCCCACACGCCTTGCATATCGTTGACCCGCGCACTGGCGATCTGCGCGTGTTCCAGGCGCTGGATCACGGCTTCGGTGTCGAGTTGGGCAAAGCTGTCGACAATGATCTGGCGCAGCACTTCGCGGTTGGCCGAACGCTTGAAGTTGGCCGAGAAGCGCTCATCCGTCGCCAGCGTCGGGGTGAGCAGCACCTTGTCGCAGAACGCCGCCCATTCGCGCTCGTTTTGCAAACCCAGCATCACTGTGCCGCCGTCGCCCGTGGGGAACGGCCCGTAGGGGTAGATCGTCGAATGCGCCGCGCCAGCACGCGGTGGCTGCGGGGCACCGTCGAAGGCGTAGTACATCGGGTAGCCCATCCACTCCACCAGGCTTTCCAGCATGCTCACGTCAATGCGGCTGCCCTTGCCGGTCTTGCCGCGCAGCAGCAGTGCCGACAGGATGCCGCTGTAGGCGTACATGCCGGCGGAGATATCCGCGATGGAACAACCGGCCTTGGCCATCTGCTCGTCACCAGGGCCACCGGTCACCGAAAGAAAACCGCCCTCGCTCTGGATCAGCAGGTCATAGGCTTTCTTCTTCTCGTAGGGCCCGCCTTCACCGTAGCCGGAAATATCGCAGACAATCAGCCGTGGAAAGCGCGCCTGCAGCGCCTCGAACGACAGCCCCATACGCGCCGCCGCGCCGGGCGCAAGGTTCTGCACCAGCACGTCGGCATCGGCCAGCAAGGTGTCGAGGATAGCGCCGGCCTCCTCCTGCTTGAGGTCCAGGGTCAGGCTTTCCTTGGAGCGGTTGGTCCACACAAAATGCGAGGCCAGGCCGCGCACACGCTCGTCGTAGCCACGGGCAAAATCACCGCTGCCCGGGCGTTCGATCTTGATCACCCGCGCCCCCAGGTCGGCCAGTTGGCGGGTACAGAACGGCGCAGCAATCGCGTGTTCCAGGCTGACCACGGTGATGCCGTCCAGCGGTCGTTGATTAGCAGTCATGACAATTCCTCAAAACCAATGGGCCATGGATACGGCGCTGCGCAGGTTCCAGACTTTTTCGATCAAGGCGCTGGCCTGGGCCGGTGTGCGGGCGCCGCTGAACTGGCAGAGGCGCTGGAACTTGTCCGCCAACTGCCCACGGTCCAGGGTGTTGCCGGGGTCGCCCTTGGGTTCGTCAATCGCGCCGTGCAACGTGCGGCCATCGACGCTGGTAACGGTGACGCGGCCCAGCCAGCGTTGCGGATAAGCATCGTCGACTTCGCGGTCGAGGCGCATGCTGACCTTGTCGCGGAACGCAGCGACGGCCGGATCGCTCAGGGCCAACTGGTGAAACTCAGTGAGCCCGGCCTTGCCATGCACAGCAATCAGGCCGAGCACGGTGCCCATGGAGAATTTGGCCTGGTGTACGGTGGCCGGCACTGTCACGCGGCCGAGCACATCAATGGCGCCTTGGTAGACGCGGGTTTCGACCTTGGCGATATCCGCAGCGGCCAGGCCTTCGCGCTGCATCAAGTCCAGCAACGCGTCGGCGGCCGGATGGGTATGGCGGCACGAAGCGTGGAACTTGAACGAGGTTTCCAGCAGCGCCCAGCGGCTACCGAGGCCCGCGGACAATTTGCCCGGCTCGGCGTCAGTGGACATGCCGGCCGCCAAACCCTGGTCGCCTTCGAGGATATTGCGCGCACCGCTCAGGCCATCCGCCGTCAGGTACGCGGCCAGCAAGCCATCCGCGGCAGCCTTGGCAGTGTGCAACTGCTTGGAATCAGCCGCATCGCGCAGGAACGCCCAGAGCCCGGCAGCCTGGGTGCCGGCGCTGCCGAGCAGGTTGATGAATTGTTCTTCGTTGAAGTCCAGCAACTTGCCCACGGCCACCGCCGCCGCCAGGGTGCCGACCGTGGCCGTGGTGTGGAAGATGCGGTAATGGGAACGGCCCATGAACTCGCCGATGCGAATCCCGGCCTCATAACCGGCCACCGAGGCCAGCAACAATTCGCGGCCGGATTTGCCGAGGTCTTGCGCGGCGGCCAGGGCGGCGGGAAACACCACCGTCGCCGGGTGCAGTACCGAGCTGTTGTGCAGGTCATCCTGCTCCACCAGGTGCGACGAGGCGGCGTTGACCAACGCGGCAAAATACGCGCTGCTGCTGCCACCGTTGACGATTATCTGCGAAGGCCCGGTGGCCGGGCCCATCTTTTGTGCATAGCGCTCGAACAAGGGAATCGGGTGCGAGCCTTGGCTGGCCAGCGCCGAGGCCAGCCAATCCAGATACAGTTCTTCGGTACGCGCCAGCACCGCGTCGGGCAATTGCGCGTCATTCAACTCGGCGAGGAACCGGCACAAGGCTTGGGTATGGCTCATGCTCAGGCCCTCAGAAGCTGCGTGGCAGCTCGAGCAGATGCTCGGCCACGTACGACAGGATCAGGTTGGTGGAGATCGGCGCCACCTGGTACAGGCGCGTCTCGCGGAATTTGCGCTCCACGTCGTACTCGCAGGCAAACCCGAAGCCGCCGTGGGTTTGCAGGCAGGCGTTGGCCGCTTCCCAGGACGCCTTGGCTGCCAGGTACTTGGCCATATTGGCACTGGCCCCGGCATTGGCGCCGCGGTCGTATTCCTCGCAGGCACGCCAGCGCATCAGGTCCGCCGCCTCAATTTCGATATGGGCTTCGGCAATCGGGAACTGCACCCCCTGGTTTTGCCCGATGGGCCGGCCAAACACCACGCGGTCGCGGGCATAGGCGCTGGCCTTTTCGATAAACCAGCGGCCATCGCCGATGCATTCGGCGGCGATCAGCGTACGTTCGGCGTTGAGACCGTCGAGGATGTATTTGAAGCCCTTGCCCTCCTCACCGATCAAGCTGTCGAGGGGCAGTTCGAGGTTGTCGAAGAACAGCTCGTTGGTCTCGTGGTTGACCATATTGGCGATGGGCTGCACGGTCAGGCCGTTGCCGATGGCCGCGCGCAGATCCACCAGGAAGATCGACATGCCTTCGGACTTTTTCTTCACCTCGGCCAGCGGCGTGGTACGCGCCAGCAGGATCATCAAGTCAGAATGCTGCACCCGCGAGATCCACACCTTTTGCCCGTTGATCACGTATTTGTCGCCGCGCCGAATCGCGGTGGTCTTGATCTTGGTGGTGTCGGTGCCGGTGGTGGGCTCGGTGACGCCCATGGACTGCAGACGCAGTTCGCCGCTGGCCAGCTTGGGCAGGTAGAAGCGCTTTTGCGCCTCGCTGCCATGGCGCAACAGGGTGAACATGTTGTACATCTGCCCGTGGACAGTGCCGGAGTTGCCGCCGCAGCGGTTGACCTCTTCAAGGATCACCGAGGCTTCGGCCAGGCCCAGGCCGGAGCCGCCGTATTCCTCGGGAATCATCGCCGACAGCCAGCCGGCGTCCGTCAGGGCCTTGACGAAGGCTTCGGGGAAACCCTTTTCTTCATCGACTTTGCGCCAGTAAGCGGCGTCGAATTCAGCGCACAAGGCACGCACGCCTTCGCGGATGGCGTTGAGTTCTTCGTTGTCATTGGGGTTCATTAACGGCTCTCCGCCTGTTGTTCTTGGATTATTCGAAATGCACTTCAGCCTGCTGCGCCAAGCCAGCAGCGTTACCGGCCCACAGCTGGGCGACACCTGACGCCGTCACCCGCCCGCCCACCTCAAACGGCTGCGGCGCAATCAACGGGCGCACGCCGCGATAGGCAAAACGGCGCAAGGTGGCTTCGGGATGTGTCCGGCAGAAGGCGCGCAGGCTCAAGGTGGCGATCAGCGGCCCATGCACCACCAGCCCTGCATAGCCTTCAGTGCCGGTCACGTAGGGGTAGTCGTAGTGGATGCGGTGACCGTTGAAGGTCACGGCGCTGTAGCGGAACAGCAAGGTGGGCGTGGGCTCGATCACCTCAACCCACTCGCCCCGGGCCAGGGCATCGCCACTGCCGGCCTTGGGCGGTGTGGGCTCGCGGTAGACGATGTCCTGTTCCTCACGGATTGCCAGGCGGCCCTCCTGGGAGTAGTCGTGGCGCACGGTGACAAACAGCAACGAACCGCTGCGCCCGGTCTTTTCCTCGACCTGGGTGATGGTCGACACGCGGGTCGCCGACTCACCGGCACGCAAGGCGTGCAGGAACTCGATACGCCCACCGGCCCACATGCGGTTGCGGTTATCGGCCGGCGGCAGGAACCCGCCACGGGCCGGGTGGCCGTCGGCGCCCAGGGCGGTTTCCGCCAGCGGGTCCTGGAAGAAGCACCACTGCCATAGCGGCGGTAAATCTGCTCCGTCGTCCGGCACCGCCTCGCCGAAGGTGGCGGCTATACGCTTGAGTAGGTTACGGCTCAAATGGTCGTGGGCGGTTTCGCTTCGGCCAATCCAATCAGTGGCGCTCATCGGGGGCAGGTCCTCGGGCAGTGAGTGTCTGCCCCGGATCATGCAAGCGCCTGGCCGTTCTGAGAATTTGCATTTCAATAAACCAGCGTTCGGTTATGCTGAACGCCGCTATCCTCACCTGGGAGCCTTGCATGCACTTCGACCTGGCCGACCTGCGCCTGTTTATCCATATCGCCGAATCCCCCAGCCTGACCCAGGGCGCCAAGCGTGCATTCCTCTCGCCGGCAGCCGCCAGTGCTCGGATCAAGGCCCTGGAGGGCCAGTTGGATACGCGCCTGCTGTACCGTGACAGTCGCGGCGTGGAAGTCACCCCGGCCGGTGAACGGCTGCTGCATCACGCGCGACTGATCATGCGCCAGGTCGATTACCTGAAAAGCGAATTCACCCAATATGGCGCCGACTCTGCCGGGCATATCCGCATCTTTGCCAATACCACCGCAGTCACCGAGTTTCTCCCGGAAATCCTCGCCGGCTTCCTCTCCCAGCGCCCCGGCGTAACGGTCGACCTGCAAGAACGCCTGTCCCGTGACATCGTGCGCGGGGTGCTCGACGGCACCAGCGACATGGGCATCATCGCCGGGCCCGTGCAGGCGCCGGGCTTGCAGGTCTTGCACTTCAGCACTGACCACCTGGTGCTGACGGTGCCGGTGGGCCATCCGCTGGCCAACCAGCCGTCGGTGACCCTGGAGCAGACCCTGGCCTATCAGCATATCGGCCTGCACGAGGGCAGCACCTTGCTCAGTTTCTTGCGTGAACACGTCGAGCGCCTGGGCAAGCAACTGTCCCTGCGCATCCAGATGTCGAGTTTTGAAGCGATCTGCCGCATGGTCGAGGCCGGGGTCGGCATTGGCATCATCCCCGAGTCCGCCGCCGTGCGGCACAGCCGGACCATGCAACTGGTGACCATCAAGCTTGATGAAAGCTGGGCGGTGCGCGAACGCAGCATCCTAGTACGCGAACTGGATGCCCTGCCGGGCGCGATCCGCGCACTGATTGCGACCCTGATGCCAGCCGCTTAACAGTCTTTGACAGTTTCCCGACAAAGCTGTCAAAGACCCCTGCCCACGCCGTCCCTAGGATTTGAGCCTTCCTTGGAATGACGAAGGCCATCATGCGCTCAAAAACGATTTACCTCGCTGCCACTTCTGTGTGCCTGATCACCTGCACCCAACTGTCAGCCGCCGCCGACTGGCAATACAGCCTGCAAGCCGGGGCGGCCAACCTGCCGCGCTACAGCGGCAGCAATGAGCGCATGACCGCGCCATTGCTCGGCGCAAACGTCGTCAGCCCGTGGGGGATTTTTCTCGATACCAACAAGGGGCTGGGCTGGGGTTATGAAGATGACAACCTCAGTTTCAGTGCCTATGTCGGCGCCAGCACTGCGCGCAAGGACCATAAGAAAAGCACCAGCCTGGGCTCCGACCGGCTCAAGGGCATGGGCCAAATCAAGTCGCGACCGCAGTTCGGTGTGAGTGCCAGCTACACCTTGGGCACGGCCGTGCTGGGCGCGACCCTGGAGCATGCGCTGGAGCAAGACGATAAAAAAGACAGCGGCAAGGCGTTTACCTCCCTGGAGCTGAGCATTGGCACCAACCTGTATGACGGTGACTACGGCACTGTGGACGCCAGCCTCAATAGCCTCTTTGGCGATGGCAACTATGTGCGCACCTGGTACGGCGTCACCCCCGGCCAGGCCCAGCACAGCCGCTTTCGCGCGTATGACGCCAAGGGTGGGATGGTCAGCCGGGGCTTGAACCTCGATTGGAGCGTGCCGCTGGGCGACCACACAACGTTCTCTACCTTGCTGGATGTGCAGTATTTGTCGGGGGATGCCGGCAAAAGCCCGATTGTGGAACGCCGGATGCAAACCTCGGTGATGGGTGTGCTGAACTACAGCTTTTGATTTGCAAACCCGATCAGACAGGGGGGGGGGCTGGCTTGCCGGTCGCTCCATTACTGCGATGGTCATTCGCTCTTTTTGGGTTGTTGGGGGGGTGTACATATCCGTTGCTGCGGTCACGGCGGCTATTGGTTCCGCCCTTACGGCGGGTCACTTTTGGAAAAGAGCCCCAAAAGTAACCAAAAGGGCTCTTGCCCCACCACTCGGTGCCTCGCCTAGGCTCGGCATGCCCGCAGTCAGGCATTGCTCCGTGGGCCCGCCGCGATCGGCCATCCATGGCCGTGTCGCGGCTACCCCGGCATCCATGCCGGGGTGCCCACTGCGCAATGCCTGCCTGCGGCCATCGTGGTTTAACGGGGCGCCTGAGATCAAGATCAAAAGCCAGATCAAAAGCAGAGCAACAGCAACAGCAAAGCCGGGGTGCGAAGCTGCATTCCCCTGTGGGAGCTGGCTTGCCTGCGATGGCGGCCCAATAGATCGCCACAGAGTGTCAGGTACCCAACGTCATCGTTTACGACCATCGCAGCGAGGCGGCGACCCGACTAGCCAGCTTCCACACCCGCCAGCCCCCACATTTACAATCTTCATGGGTTTGCAGAGGATCAGTCGGCGTACGCCCAGGTCATCCGGAACGACGCCCCGCCCCACTGCGAGTCCAGCACCTGCACCTGCCCGCCATGCCACTGGCTGACCCGCTGCACCAGCGCCAAGCCCAGGCCAAAGCCGCCGGTGCGGCGGTCGCGGCTGGCGTCCAGGCGCATAAAGGGTTGGAAGATTTTCTCCCGGCCGTCCTCGGGTACGCCGGGACCGTCGTCGCAGACGCGTACTTCATAACCACTGCCGAACTTGACCAGCGACACCTCGACCCGATGCTCCGCGTAACGAATGGCATTGCGCAGCAGGTTGATCACCGCGCGTGCCATAAACCGCGGTTCGATCTGGATGAAGTCGACTTCACAGGTACCCAGGGACAGTTGCACGCCTTCGGCCTCGGCTTCCAGGGCCACGCTGCCGATCACACTGTCGAGCCAGCTGTGGGCCTCGATGTTCTCGCGGGTGACCTGTGTCGCGCCACGTTCAAGGCTGGCGTAGGTCAACAGTTCGGAAACCATGTCCTCCAGTTCGCCTAGGTCGGCGTACATATCGCCGATCAACGCGCGGCTCTGGCGCGGATCGGCCTCCTGTTTGAGTTGGTCGAGTTCAAACGACAAGCGTGCAATCGGCGTGCGCAGTTCATGGGACACCGCATTGGTCAGCTCGCGCTGGTTGGCGATCAGGTGTTCGATGCGCTCGGCCATCTGGTTGAAGTGCCCGGCCAACTCGCGCACGCTCGAGCGCCGTGGCAGGAGGATGCGCGAACCCAGGTCATTGTCACCAAATCGCTGGGCCGCCAGGCGAATATGCTCCAGGTCGCGCCAGTGCGGGCGCACCCAGAAATACAGGACAATCGCCAGGCACAGGCCCAACAAGCTATAGGCCCACAGGTACAGCCAGCGCGGCTCCACCGGCAGCTTGATCTGAAGCAGCTGCGCGCCACCGTCGATTTCGGTGATGAACTCCATAAAGTCGCCGCGCACCACCAGCTTGCCGTCAGTCAGCAATTGTTGCTCGCGGGAGGTAAGTGCCGCAGCGTCCCGGGCAATCAAGGCCAGGCGCAGGCCATAGTGCTGCTGCAGCTCGGCCAGGCGTGCTTCGCGGGCCGCGCCAGCGGGCAGCGGGCGCAACTGCTCCACCAGGCCGTAGGCCGGGCCGCGCATGGCTTCGCGGTTGTAGGTTTCGTTGGCTTCGGGCAGCAGTTCGTCGAAGGTGTAGTTCACCAGCCAGATTGCCCCGGCCAGGCCCAGGGCCAGGATGATGTACAGACGCAGAAACAGGCGCAGCATCGGGCTAGGCCTCCCAGGCAAACGGGTTGAACAGGTAGCCCTTGCCCCAGATGGTCTTGATGCACACCGGCTCGCGGGGGTTGTCATTGAGCTTGTTGCGCAGCTTGCTGATATACACATCGACACTGCGGTTGAGCCCATCGAAGGCGATCCCGCGCATGCGGTTGAGGATATCGTCCCGCGAGAGGATCTTGCCCGCGCTGCTGGCCAGCAGCCACAGCAGCTCGAACTCCATGGTGGTCAGGTCGATCTTCTCGTCACCCAGGCATACCCCCCGACAACTGCGGTCAATCGCCAGTTGGCCGAACGCCAGGGAACCACGCACCGTCGGCTCCGGCAGATGGCGGCGCTGCAAGGCGCGCAGGCGTGCCAGCAGCACCGGCGGCTTGATCGGTTTGATCACATAGTCATCGGCGCCGGATTCCAGGCCGAGGATATGGTCCAGGTCGTCTTCCTTGGCGGTGAGGATCACGATGGGGGTGTCGGACACATTGCGGATCTCGCGACACACATGCAGGCCGCTCTGGCCCGGCAGCATCAGGTCGAGCACGACAATCTTCGGTTTGAACGCCAGGAACACCGCCAACGCCTCATCGCCCCGGTGCACCACGCGCACTTCAAAGCCATGCTGTGACAGAAAATGCGCGATCAGCCCTGCCAGCTTCTCATCGTCCTCAACGAGTAGGACCTTGCCCAGACCCAGGTTTTCCATACGTTCTCAGTGTGCAAAAGCGGATTGAAGAGCGAGCATTATAGGTGGCAAGCTGTCCGGCAAAAGCGCCTGGCCAGCAGCGGCTGACGAAGCTTCATGTTTTTAAGAGTTTTTAACAATTAGCCTGCAATGTTTAACGCCACCCACTGGGAGTTGTATGCGCAAGGATTACCTGGCGTTCTTTGTTTCGCTGTTCCTGTCCCGGCTGGCGGACCAGATTCTGCTGTTTATCGTGCCGCTGATCGTATTTCAGACCACCAACAGCGTAGCGTGGGCCGGGCTGGCGTTCTTTATCGAGTCGCTGCCGCGATACCTGGCGTTCCCGGTGTGCGGGGCATTGTGCGACAAGTTTTCGCCCGTGCGCATCCTGCATATCAGCCAGGCCTACCGGGCGCTGGCATGCCTGGTGGCCGTGGCGCTGTACGCCATGTTCGGCGGCATACATTGGCTGGTGATCCTGTCGGCGCTGTGTGGAGTGCTGACGACCCAGGGCATCATGGCGCGAGAAGTCGTCATGCCGCATATTTTCAAGCATTACACCTACGCCAAGACCCTCTCCTACTCGCAAATCGCCGACCAGAGCGGCCTGGTGCTAGGGCCACTGATTGCTGCGCTGATGCTGGAGGTGTGGGCCTGGCATTGGGTGGTGGTGGGGATTGCCGGGCTGTTTGTGCTGGCAGACCTGGCAATGCTGGTCTGGCAGCGCACTACCACGGTGAATCTCGAAAACCACGCGCAACACCGGGATATCTGGCTGCAACCGCTACGCATCGCGCTCGGGCATATCCGTAACCTGGCGGAGCTCAAGCGCATTATCGCCCTGGCAGTCGGCGTGAATTTGATTATTGGCGTGACGCTGGCCACCTCCGCCGCCATGGTGACCGGCCTCTACGCGGCCGACAAGGATGCCTATGCACTGCTGCAGGCCGCCGGCGCGGTGGTGACCATCGTCATCCTGTTTTACCTGGCGCGCTCGAGCCTGGCGTTGAAAGTGCTGGGCGGGCTGTCGTATTCGGTGATTGCGCTTGGGGCATTGATCATGGCGATCAGTCCCAACCTCTGGCTGTACACCCTGGGTTTTCTGCTGGTCACCGGTTTCGACAAGATGTTCAACGTGTACATGCGCAGCACCCGTCAGCGGGTCATTCCCGTGCAGGATTTCGGCAAGACGGTGGGCGTGATCACCTTGTTCAATAACCTCGCGCAGCCATTGGCGGGCCTGGCAATTGCCGTGCTGGCGGCACCTTTTGGCACGCAAACGGTGATCCTGCTGCTGACCGGGATCACCGCGCTGATCGGCGTGGCCGTGGCCTCAGGCTGGCACGCCACTGTGAAAGCGGAACTCGATATCGGGTGATTCGATCAATTCCTGCTCGGCCGCCCTCACCCGCTCAATGACCTGGGCAACATCCTTGGCATCACCGTATTGATAGGCCAGCTTCAGATAGCCCTGGAAATGCCGTGCCTCGCTTTTCAGCAGACCAAAGTAGAACTTGCCGAGTTCTTCGTCCAAATGCGGCACCAGTGCCTCGAAACGCTCGCAACTGCGCGCTTCGATAAACGCCCCGACCACCAGGGTGTCCACCAGCTTCACCGGTTCGTGGCTGCGTACCACCTTGCGCAAACCCGAGGCATAGCGGCTGGCATGCAGCTGGCGCAGCTCGATCTTGCGCTTTTTCATCAGGCGCATGACTTGCTCATGGTGCACCAGCTCTTCGCGGGCCAGGCGCGACATCATGTTGATCAGGTCGACATGGGAGTGGTACTTGGCAATCAGGCTCAAGGCCGTGCTGGCGGCCTTGAATTCGCAGTTTTTGTGGTCGATCAGCAGAGTTTCCTGGTCGGCCAGTGCGGCCTGGACCCAGGCATCGGGGGTGCGGCAACCGAGGAAGTCATGGATTTCGGGGAGGTTCATCGGGCTCACGGGCAAAGGGTCACAAAAGGCCGTCGATTATACCGACCCCGCCGCAGACCACCAGTCACGGGGCTTGATGTGCATCAACATGCTGTACGGCGGGCAACAACTATAGTTGTTCGAAGCCTTGCCCTTCCCACCCTTGGAGATCTCGCTCATGAACGAAATTGGCAAAATCCTGGTGATCATTGAGCCCGAACACTCGGAAAGCCTGGCCCTCAAGCGCGCCAAGCTGATCGCTGGGGTGACAGGCGCTCATTTGCATCTGCTGGTGTGCGACAAAAAGCATGAGCATTCGGCGCTATTGGCCTTGCTCAAAGAGCAATTGTCGGCCGATGGCTACAACGTCACAACCGAACTGGCCTGGAACAACAACCTGCACGAAACCATCATCGGTGTGCAGCAGGCCGAAGGTTGCGCACTGGTGATCAAGCAGCACTACCCCGACAGCCCGCTGAAAAAGGCCCTGCTGACGCCGGCGGACTGGAAACTGCTGCGCTTGTGCCCGGCCGCTGTGCTGTTGGTCAAGACCGCGACCCCATGGACCGACGGGGTGATCCTGGCGGCCATCGACGTGGGCAACCTGGATAACGAGCATAAAGACCTGCACGCGGCCATCATCGACCATGGCTTTGACATCGCCAGCCTGGCCAAGGGCCAGTTGCATGTCATCAGCGCCCATCCCTCGCCCATGCTGTCGGCAGCCGATCCGGTGTTCCAGCTCAAGGAAACCATCGAGGCGCGCTATCGCGAGCAGTGCAAGGCGTTCCAGGCCGAATTCGACATTGACGACAGCCGCCTGCATATCGAAGAAGGCCCGGCGGATGTGCTGATCCCCCATACCGCCTATAAGTTGAGGGCGGCCGTCACGATCATTGGCACCGTGGCACGCACCGGGATTTCCGGGGCGCTGATCGGCAATACGGCGGAAGTGGTGCTGGATGCGCTGGAGAGCGATGTGCTGGTGCTCAAGCCCCAGAGCATCATCGACCACCTGGAGGAACTGGCCAGCAAGGCACAGTGAAGATCAGACATGTGCGAGCGGGCTTGCTCGCGATAGCGGTGGGTCAGTTGATACATCTCTGACTGAACTGGCGCCATCGCGGGCAAGCCCGCTCCCACATGTTGATCGGCGACAGTCAGTGACCTAGTGCATCCTTGAGGAAGCCAGGGGCGATATAGCGCTGGTAATGCGCCTCGGACAGGATAAAAAACTCCCGATCAATGGCATCACGCAGTTCCGGCAGGTTCCAGTCGCGAAACTCCGGCATCAGCACCATGCCATAGGCTTCCAGGTTGTTGATCACCCGCGCGCCCCGGGCGATCAACTGGTAGGCCCAGCAGTATTCGGACTGGTGCGGCACAAAGCGGATTTTTCGCTGTTCGAGTTGCCAGCGCAGCCGTTTGGGGTCGAATACTTCCAGCTTGCCCGCCATGACCTGCACCAGCAGTTGCTCAAGCCGCAGCCAAACTGCGCGTTTTTCTTCCTCGCCATAGCCGTTCCACTGGATCACTTCGTGGTGGAAACGCTTGCAGCCGCGGCACACGAGATCGCCGTAAACCGTGGAGCACAGGCCGATGCAGGGGGTCTTGATGGTTTGGTTGGGCATGGGTGACAACGCACAAATCAGCGAAACAGTGGCCCATGTTAGCCCTTTGTCTAAGGTTCATCACCCTGCAAACTTGCTGCGGCAACTTACCTTTAGAAATTTTTTGCCGTAGAATCATCCGGCCTTGTAAGGCGCCAAATAATCCGTTGGAAGCTGTTTTCAAAGCGTCACGAGCACAGTCGTTCCTTCAGAACGGTGTTGGCGCTGGTTATTTACCCTCCAAATGACCAGCACCAACCCTCATCAGCTCCGTTCTGCAGGCGTAAAACTTTGAAAGCAGCTTCTGTGAGAAATGCCGGCAGCGCTGGCTCTACGGCCCAAAAAGCCCCCGAGCGCATGCGTGCCGTGCATGTCTGGATGAGCGTCCCGTGGGACCACTGATGAGGGTAATAACTGTGCTTGAAGCCTACCGCAAACATATCGAAGAGCGTGCAGCCCTGGGTATCGTTCCCCAGCCGCTAAACGCCGAACAAACCGCAGGCCTGGTCGAGCTGCTGAAAAATCCCCCGGCTGGCGAAGAAGAGTTTCTCGTTGACCTGATCACCAACCGCATTCCACCAGGCGTTGACGAAGCTGCCTACGTCAAGGCCGGTTTCCTGTCTGCCCTGGCCAAGGGCGAAGTGTCTTCCCCCCTGATCGACAAAAAGCGCGCGGTTGAACTGCTTGGCACCATGCAAGGCGGCTACAACATCGTGACCCTGGTCGAGCTGCTGGACGACGCTGAACTGGCCGCCGTTGCAGCTGCCCAGCTCAAGCACACCCTGCTGATGTTCGATGCATTCCACGACGTCGCGGAAAAAGCCAAGAACGGCAACACGCACGCCAAGGAAGTGATCCAGTCCTGGGCCGACGGCGAGTGGTTCAAGAACCGCCCGACCCTGGCCGACAAGATCAGCCTGCGCGTGTTCAAGGTCACCGGCGAAACCAACACCGACGACCTGTCCCCTGCTCCCGATGCCTGGTCCCGTCCTGACATCCCGCTGCACGCCCTGGCCATGCTGAAAATGGCCCGTGAAGGCATCGTGCCGGACGAGCAAGGCAAGACCGGCCCGATGAAGCAGATCGAAGAAATGCGCGGCCAGGGCTTCCCGATCGCTTACGTCGGTGACGTGGTCGGTACCGGTTCGTCCCGTAAGTCGGCAACCAACTCGGTGCTGTGGTTCTTCGGCGACGACGTCCCGTACGTGCCTAACAAGCGCGCTGGTGGTTTCTGCTTCGGCAGCAAGATCGCTCCCATCTTCTACAACACCATGGAAGATGCTGGCGCACTGCCAATCGAATTCGACGTCACCAACATGCACATGGGCGACGTGATCGACCTGTACCCGCATGCTGGCAAAGTCTGCAAACACGGCACCGACGAAGTCCTGACCACCTTCGAAATGAAGACCCCGGTCCTGTTGGACGAAGTCCGTGCCGGCGGCCGTATCCCGCTGATCATCGGCCGTGGCCTGACCGACAAGGCTCGCGCTGAGCTGGGTCTTGGCCCTACCGACCTGTTCAAGCTGCCTGAAGCACCTGTCGACACTGGCAAGGGTTTCACCCTGGCCCAGAAAATGGTCGGCAAGGCCTGCGGCCTGCCGGAAGGCAAAGGCGTTCGTCCAGGTACCTACTGCGAACCGAAGATGACCACCGTGGGTTCCCAGGACACCACCGGTCCAATGACCCGTGACGAACTGAAAGACCTGGCGTGCCTGGGCTTCTCCACCGATCTGGTGATGCAGTCCTTCTGCCACACCGCGGCCTATCCAAAGCCGATCGACGTGACCACCCACCACACCCTGCCTGACTTCATCATGACCCGTGGCGGTGTATCGCTGCGTCCAGGCGACGGCATCATCCACAGCTGGCTGAACCGCATGCTGCTGCCGGACACCGTGGGTACCGGTGGTGACTCCCACACCCGTTTCCCGATGGGCATTTCGTTCCCGGCCGGTTCTGGCCTGGTAGCGTTCGCCGCAGCCACTGGCGTAATGCCACTGGACATGCCTGAGTCGATCCTGGTGCGTTTCAAAGGCAAGATGAAACCTGGCATCACCCTGCGTGACCTGGTTCATGCCATTCCTTACTACGCAATCCAGTCCGGCCTGCTGACCGTTGAGAAGAAAGGCAAGAAAAACGCCTTCTCCGGCCGCATCCTGGAAATCGAAGGCCTGAACGACCTGACGCTGGAGCAGGCTTTCGAGCTGTCCGACGCCTCGGCCGAACGTTCGGCTGCCGGTTGCACCATCAAGCTGTCGAAAGACTCCGTCACCGAGTACCTGAACTCCAACATCACCCTGCTGCGCTGGATGATCGGTGAAGGCTACGGTGATGCGCGTACCCTGGAACGTCGTGCCCAAGCGATGGAAGCCTGGGTTGCCAACCCTGAGCTGATGGAAGCCGATGCCGACGCCGAA
Organism: Pseudomonas sp. WS 5412; assembly: GCF_012985615.1. Classification (NCBI taxonomy): domain Bacteria; kingdom Pseudomonadati; phylum Pseudomonadota; class Gammaproteobacteria; order Pseudomonadales; family Pseudomonadaceae; genus Pseudomonas; species Pseudomonas sp. WS 5412. Next base: position 54,198 of record NZ_JAARMB010000010.1, on the reverse strand, counting down.
TACGCCGAAGTCATCGAGATCGACCTGGCCGAAATCAACGAGCCAATCCTCTGCGCGCCAAACGACCCGGACGACGCCCGTCTGCTGTCCAGCGTCGCTGGCGAGAAGATCGACGAAGTGTTTATCGGTTCGTGCATGACCAACATCGGTCACTTCCGCGCTGCCGGCAAGTTGCTGGAACAGGTCAAGGGTCAGCTGCCAACCCGTCTGTGGCTGTCGCCGCCGACCAAGATGGACGCTCACCAACTGACCGAAGAAGGCTACTACGGCATCTACGGCAAGGCTGGCGCGCGCATGGAAATGCCGGGCTGCTCGCTGTGCATGGGTAACCAGGCACGTGTTGAGCCGAATTCGACCGTAGTGTCGACTTCGACCCGTAACTTCCCGAACCGTCTGGGTGATGGCGCGAACGTCTACCTGGCATCGGCCGAGCTGGCGGCAGTCGCCTCCACCCTGGGTCGCCTGCCGACCGTCGAAGAGTACATGGGCTACGCAGCGAAACTGGACACCATGGCCAGTGACGTCTACCGCTACCTGAACTTCGACCAGATCGCCGAGTTCCGTAAAATCGCAGCAAGCGCCAACATTCCGGTGGTTCAAGCCTAACGGTGTGTTGATGTGAAGAACGCCGCGTATCGCAAGATACGCGGCGTTTTTTATGCCTGGAAAAACCTGCCGGGCACTGGCTGTCGACGCCCTTTCTCCAACGACCTACCAGATCAGGTAGTTGTCCCGCCGCGCCTTGAAGGCCGAAACTCTCTACACCCTGATGCCCGCGTCATGGGATCCGCCTGCTTTGGATGTACTCGCGCTGTATGCCGTACGACTTCTAATAAAAACAGCCAAGCCTCGTCGTCGATGCCCGTACCCGGTGGCAGGGGCGCTCTCACCCGTTTTTAAGTGCTTAATGGAGGTGTGTTATGTGGCGCAATCAATATGTGATCAAGAACGTCTTCAAGGACTATGCGGTGTCGGTGGAACAAATCGGCGATGCCCCCGACAAAAAGAATGTGCTGCTGGTCAATGGCGCCATGGCCACAACCTCGGCTTTTGCCCGTACCAGCAAGTGCCTGGCCGAACACTTCAACGTGGTGCTGTTTGACTTGCCATTCGCCGGAAACTCCCGGGCTCACAACCCGAATCGGTGCCTGGTTACCAAGGACGATGAAGTCCAGATCCTGCTGGCCTTGATCGAAGGCTTCAATATTCACCATCTGGTTTCCGCATCCTGGGGCGGCCTGTCGACCTTGCTGGCCCTCGCCCAGAAGCCGGACAACGTCGAAAGCTCGGTAGTGATGTCATTCGCTCCCGGCCTCAATGGCCCGATGCTCGACTACGTCAGCGGCGCCCAGGCACTCATGGCCCGGGATGACAATGCAGGTATCGGTCACTTGCTCAACCAGACGCTGGGCAAGCACCTGCCGCCCCGCCTCAAGAGCGCCAATCAACAGCACATGGCGCAGTTGATCAACGCCGAGCAGCATCAGGCGCGATTCCATATCGACCAGGCCCTCAAGCTCAATGAAGGGGCATACCTGCCCCAGCTTTCGAACATCGACAGCCACGTGCACTTTTTGAACGGTGCCTGGGACGAATACACCAGCGCCATGGACGTGCAGCGCTTCAAGCAGTACATCCGCGACTGCAGCTTCTCCACGGCCGAGAGCAGCGGGCACTTTCTGGATCTGGAATCCAGGGCTGCGGCCAACGGCGTGCACCGCGCGTTGCTCGGCCATTTGCTGACGCATCGCGACGCCCGGCCAGAGGCGTTTTGCATGGCGCCCCCTCACCGAGCGCAGTTGAGCTTCGCCTGAGCACTTTTGAACAAGGATGTGGATGATGCGAGTAATCATGATTGCCATCGGTTCGGCCGGTGACGTTTTTCCCTTTATCGGCCTGGGCGCGGCACTGACCCTACGCGGTCATCAGGTAACCTTGTGCAGCATGCCGGCGTTTCAACGCACCATCGAGGCCCGGGGCCTGGACTTCGTGCCGTTATGCGATGAGGCGACCTACAACGCTGCCATGGGCGATCCCCGCCTGTGGGATCCGAAGACTTCCTTCAGCGTGTTGTGGCAAGCCATCGCAGGCCTATTAGAGCCGGTCTACGATTATGTAACCGCGCATAACACTGACGATGTAGTAGTGGTCGGCTCGCTGTGGGCCTTGGGTGCACGTATTGCCCATGAAAAATACGGCTTCCCTTACCTCTCGGTCCAAGTATCCCCTTCAACCCTACTGTCGGCACATCTACCGCCTGTACACCCCACTTTCAACGTATCACGCCGCCTGCCCTTGACGGTGCGCAAATTGCTCTGGCGCGGGATCGAATACCTGAGCCTGGACCGGACCTGCGCCCCACAAATCAATGCGCTGCGCCGCAAACACGGATTGCCGGGCGCGGTGAAGAACATCTTCAGCCAATGGATGCATGCCCCCCAAGGCGTGATTTGCCTGTTCCCCGAATGGTTCGCCCCCGTCCAGCAAGACTGGCCGCAGCCCCTGCACATGGCCGGCTTCCCACTGTTCGACGGTGGCACCCTGGGGCTCGATGAACAGACCCGGGCCTTCCTCGATGCCGGACCGGCCCCCGTGGTTTTCACCCAAGGCTCCACTGAGCACTTTGACCAGCAGTTTTATCACTTCGCCCTGGAAGCGCTGCACAGGGTCGGCGCACGCGGCATTTTTCTGACCAGTGATCGGCCGGTCACCAGCGATTTGCCGCCCACGGTGATGCAACGTCCGTTTTTGCCGATGAGTTCGCTGCTGCCCCGCGCAGCCGGGCTGGTCCACCCCGGCGGCATTGGCGCCATGAGCCTGGCGCTGGCTGCCGGCATCCCACAGATTGTCCTGCCGATCGCCCATGACCAGTTCGATAACGCCGAACGACTGGTGCGCATGGGGTGCGGAATACGTCTTGCCCTGCCCTTGGACAGACAAGACCTGCAAGGGGCGATCACAGCGCTGCTACACGACACCCGATTGCAACAGGCCTGTGCTCGGGCGAGCAGCCTGATGCCCGCCGATGCGGCGTCCTGTGAAACAGCGGTCAAGGCCATTGAACAGTGCCACGCGCACCATTCAATACCTCGCCTGCGCCAAGCGTCATAAACACCGGCCTCTTGGGCAAAAGTGCCGTGCCAGAGCCGTCGGCAAAGCACCGGAAAAGTTTGACAGAAAGATCACGTGGGCTAGATTGCCAAAGGTTCCAGGAATCGAGGCGACTGTCCATGGAGAAGGAAAACGACCTCATCCGCTGGTGGAATCGCTTGCGGATAGAGATGCTCAAGCAACAGGGAGGAGCACAAGTGTTCGCGCTGCTGGAGCGGGAAGTGTTGCAATTGGGGTTCGAGTATTACGCCTATGCCGTACGCCACCTGACCCCTTTTACCCGACCAAAAACCGAGATTCACGGCTCTTACCCCGAAAGGTGGCTGGAACATTACCAGGAGCAAAACTACGCGGCTGTCGATCCGTCGATCCTCAGTGGCTTGCGTTCCACCGAGATGGTGCTGTGGAACGACGCACTGTTTGAAAACAGCCGCAAGCTATGGCTGGAAGCTCGGGACTGGGGTCTGTGCATCGGCGCCACGCTGCCGATTCGCAGCCACGATCATTCGCTGCGGGTACTGTCCGTGGCCCGGCGCCAGGATCCTATTTCGCGGGCTGAAAGCGACGAAATTCAATTGCGCCTGCGCTGCATCCTCGAACAGGTGACGCTGCGCCTGACAGATCTGGGCCATAACGAACGCGCCCACCCGTCGGTCTGCCTCAGCCTGCGTGAGCGGGAAATTTTGCAGTGGACCGCCGACGGCAAGAGTTCAGGCGAGATCGCGCTGATCCTGACCATCTCCATCAACACGGTGAACTTTCACCTCAAGACCATCCAGAAGAAATTCGGCGCAGCCAACAAGACACTGGCGGCTGCCTATGCCGCCGCACTGGGCCTGATCTAGGCCCGACGATCACGATAAGGACATCCAATGATCAGCATCATCACCCGCCATCACCATGAACTGTCTGCAGCCCTTGAGGACGACCTGGGCCGCTATCGACACGAAGTGTTCATCGAGCAACTGGGTTGGCAGCTGGACTCCACCCACGCCCGGCCCAAACGTGAATTCGATCAGTTCGACCAGGCCGACACGCGCCATATCCTCGCCCTGGACACAAAAGGCCAGGTCTGCGGTTGCGCACGGCTGTTACCGACCACCCAACCTTATCTACTGTCGGAAGTCTTCGGGTTTCTGTGCGACCAGCCAAGCCCGCGCAGCCGTGACACCTGGGAAGTGTCGCGCTTTGCCGCCCGCGCCCTGGAGAAAGGTACCTTACCGATGCGCGTCTGGTGGAGCAGCCTGCACCATGCCTGGAGCCACGGCGCCAATCAGGTGGTGGCAGTGACCACTCCAGCGCTGGAGCGTTATTTTCTGAAAAATGGCGTGCAATTGAGTCGCCTCGGCGCCCCGCAACGCGTGAACAACGACCATGTGGTAGCACTGAGTTTTCCGGCCTGGCAGAAAAACGGCCGAATCGCGCTGCACGCTGATTCGGCCGTTGCCTAGCTAGAGATATGAGTAACGCCGAGGTCGCCGGCGCTGATCACATCAAGGGATCAGCGAGTAAATCAGCGAGGAGATGGCGACCAGGCCGACCAGGGTCACGAACACATTGGACATCTGCCCACGGTACTTGGCCATGGCCGGCACCTTGCGGATCGCGTACATCGGCATCAGGAACAGGATCGAAGCAATGATCGGCCCACCCAGGGTCTCGATCATCCCCAGGATGCTCGGGTTCAGGGTGGCGATGATCCAGCACACCACCAGCATAAAGCCAGCAGTCATGCGGTCCAGGGCCTTGGCGCCCGGGCGGCGGCCGCTCTTGACGATCAGGCCCTTGAGGCCTTCGCTGGCGCCGATGTAGTGGCCCAGGAAGGACTTGGCAATCGCCACAAACGCAATCAATGGCGCAGCAAAGGCGATGGTCGGGTTATCGAAGTGGTTGGCCAGGTAAGACAGGATCGACAGATTCTGCGCCTTGGCTTCGGCCAGTTGGGCCGGTGACAGGGTCAGCACACAGCTGAACACGAAGAACATCACCATCGCCACCATCAACAAGTGGGCACGGGACAGGATTTGCGAGCTGCGCTCTTCGGCGTGGGCGCCGTACTGGCGTTTCTGGTCAACGGCGAAGGCCGAGATGATCGGCGAGTGGTTGAACGAGAACACCATCACCGGAATCGCCAGCCACAGGGTGTGCAGCAGCGCCGACGGTACCGGAACGGTGCTGGCCGTGCTGAGGATGCCGCCATTCCAGTGCGGAACCAGGTACACCGCCAGAAACAGCAAGGCAACAATAAACGGATAGACCATCAGGCTCATGGCCTTGACGATCACCTGCTCGCCGCAACGCACCACGGCCAGCAGGCCCAGGATCAGCACAAACGACAACAGCGCCCGTGGCGGTGGCTCGATGTGCAGTTGGTGCGACATAAAGCTTGCGACGGTGTTGGTCAGCGCCACGCTGTAGATCAGCAGGATCGGGAAGATCGCAAAGAAGTACAGCAAGGTGATCAAAGCACCGGCCTTGATGCCGAAATGCTCTTCAACCACCTCAGTGATGTCCGAGCCCGCACGCCCCGACAGCACAAAGCGGGTCAGGCCACGGTGTGCGTAGTAGGTCATGGGGAACGCCAACAGCGCGAGGATCAGCAACGGCCAGAAGCCGCCCAGGCCTGCGTTGATGGGCAGAAACAAGGTGCCGGCGCCAATCGCCGTGCCGAACAGGCCAAGCATCCAGGTCGTGTCCTGGCGGCTCCAGCCCGTGAGGGTTACAGGTGTCGTTGCGTAGCGTTCATCGACGCTATTGGCCTGATCATTCATCCGCTCGGTTCTCCACTTTCATACGATCGCGGCGAGTCAGAAAAACCTGACAGGCAGCGCCACGACCGTAACAGGGGCGCGATTGTCCGGGATTCACTTGAATAAGCAAAGACTTAGCTGAGGAATGGTTGTACGGAGCAGAGCCAGTCGATTGACCACAAATTGTTGGAATCAGGAACGTTACGCCCCCATCGCCCACTCAGTGCAAGCTCTACTACAAAACCTGGAGATTCAAGCATGACGACTTCAAGCCTGAACATTTTCAACGCTGGCCAGTTGGTCGATAGCGTATCGACCCACATTGCCGATCAAATCGCCGCCCAAGACAAGCCCAAGCAACAACAGTCTGATACCTTCACATTCGACGGCATTGAATACGCCGCCGCGCCCAAGCCTCGCAACACACTGATACCCACGCCGCGAATCGGCTAAAGATTGGCGAAACTGAGGAATGGGGTGGCGCAAATGCGTTTAATCAGGCAACAACCCTATAGATAGCCGCCCCTTTAAACATAAAATTTATATACCTATCGCAATTTATATCTCACCAGCTTATTTGTAGGAATCCCCCTACTTCACAGCGAGCATTTGAATATTTTTTAAATGATTGCCCGTGGATTTGTTACAAACATATACCCAGGCATTGATAGCACCTGCCAGCACATTTATATTCCGTCACTGCCGGGCCCAAGCAATACCCAACCAAATACAAGAATAAAAACCCACGCCCCATGTAGGAATTATCTAATGCGAAAATGCCATGCCGTTTTTACAGGTCTACTTCTCGCTGGACTGCTCGCTCCACTTTCCAGCCAGGCACAATCGACAAACTCCGACATCCGCGCACTCGCTTCTTCGCCCCAGTGGCTGACCACCAAAGTCTATATAGAAGGCGCCCCGCAAATTGACGTCAAGGACAAGTATCCGGGCGTGGTTGGCATCTCCATGTGGGACCCCGAGCGTAATCGCTATGAGTTTTTCTATGCCGACACCGGGCTGTCCAAGTATGACAATGGCGGTGGCGGTTACTTTCTGGTCACAGGCGACAAAACCACCCATATCCTGGTACCAGACAAGGGCCCTGCCAGAACAGTGGTCAGGCGGCTTGAGGTCCTCAACAACCAAGAGTTCACCTATTCGCGGGAAGTGCCCCGGGACATGGTCGAGACCAACGAGAAAGTTCGTATCTACGTGGTCCATGCGCCTTACAACGGGCCCATCAAAACCTCCACCTCCCACTGAGTATTCTTGACCTGCCAGAGACCATCAGGCTTTGACTACTTACTTCAAAAATCCATAAAAAAATAAAAAGACGCCTCTTATGAAAACTCAACTCAAGTCGTTATTAATATCCACCGTATGGTTGTCCGCCCTTCTTTCCAGCGGCGCCAATGCGCAACCCTCAGCCCCCGCGACAGCAAAAATACCGCACGCCACACCCGAAAATGCAATTATGTTGACGGTATTTCTCAAACATGATCAATCCCGCCCATTAAGCGAACTAAGGGCGCAACTCGCCAAGCAGGATTTCTACAAAGTATTTCCACCGGAGGGAGTAGAAGTCGTCAGTTGGAACATCACCATGGGAATCGGCCAAGTCATCGTCCTGCGCCTACCCGCCTCTCGGTTGTCAGCGGTCAATCTGGCACTGGAAAATGCTGCATGGGGCACCTACCGGACCGAGTTTTTCCCCACCTATGATTTCCGGGAAATCGCCCAGGCAGAACAGAACAAGGTAAGACAAACCCAGTAACGCCCCCCACGGATGCCCAGCGTCTCAGCCTGCGCCGACGCTGGCATCCCCATGCCAAGGCCTCCCATCGAGGAAGCATCTTTCACCTGCGGGCATTCGTACTACAAAAAATACCGCATACTCCAGAGATCAAACCCCACAACAAGAGCTGCCCCATGCCCGCCACTGTTCTGGTCCTGGTTGAAACCATCAATGAATACCTGCCCATCATCGAGAGCAACGACTTTCATGTGATTCTGGCGCCAACCCCCGCAGAACGCGCCCAGGCGATCAAGACCCATGGCGGGCAGATCCGTGCCGTGCTGACCCGTGGCCCACTGGGGTTGTATGCCGAGGAGATCGCCGCCCTGCCACTGCTGGAAATCATCTGCGTGATCGGTGCCGGCTATGAGCATGTCGACCTGCAGGCGGCGAGCAATCGCAAGATTGTGGTCACCAACGGTGCCGGGGTAAACGCGCCCTCAGTGGCCGACCACGCCATGGCCTTGTTGCTGGCGCTGGTACGCGGCATTCCCCAGACAGACGCGGCCGTGCGACGTGGCGAATGGCCCAAGGTGATGCGCCCGTCCCTCGCCGGCAAACAGCTGGGCATCCTCGGCCTCGGCGCGGTAGGCCTCGAGATCGCCAGGCGCGCCGCCCTCGGGTTTGGCATGGAAGTCAGTTATCACAACCGCCAGCCCCGCGATGACGTGGACTACACCTACTGCGCCAGCGCCGTGGAACTGGCGCGTAACTCGGACTTCCTGGTGCTGGCCACCCCCGGCGGCGTCGGCACGTACCACCTGATCGACCGCCAGGCCCTGGACGCCTTGGGACCCCACGGCTACCTGGTGAACATCGGCCGCGGCAGCGTGGTGGTGACCGCCGACCTCGTCGCCGCCCTTGAGCAACGCCGTATCGGCGGCGCGGCCCTGGATGTGTTCGACGACGAGCCCCAGGTGCCCGACGCCCTCAAGCGCCTGGGCAATACGGTGCTCACCTCCCATGTCGCTGGCCTGTCGCCCGAAGCGGCCCATGACACCGTGCAAAGGGTCGCCGAAAACCTCGTGGAACACTTCGCCGGGCGCCCGGTACTCACACCGGTTGCCTTGCCCCCGCCCGAAAAATGACCGATCAGGCACGCTGATTGTCGTCCAACACGCTAGCCTATTAAGCCACCACAGCCTTGTGGCAGGTTGGCTGTGCGCATTAGATTAGCCAATAGTCCAAGGCCTCAAGAATAAGCAAAAGGGATAAGCATGGCGCTCAATGACCAATCCACCCAGATTCGCCCAGGCGAAGAACTGGATGCCAGCCTCATCGACCCCTACCTCAAGGCCCATATCCCAGGCCTGAGTGGCAGCGCCAGAATCAGCCAGTTTCCGGGCGGCGCCTCCAACCTGACCTACCTGCTGGAATACCCCGAACAGGAATTCGTCCTGCGCCGCCCGCCGTTTGGCCACAAGGCCAAGTCGGCCCATGACATGGGCCGTGAGTTCCGCATCCTCAACCAGCTCAAGGATGGCTTCCCCTATTGCCCCAAAGCCTACGTGCACTGCACCGACGAATCGGTGATCGGCGCCGAGTTTTACGTGATGGAACGGGTCAAGGGCATCATCCTGCGCTCGGACCTGCCGCCGGAGCTGGGCCTGGACGCGGCGCGCACCGAAGCCTTGTGCAAGAGCTTTATCGATAAGTTCGTCGAACTGCACCAGGTCGACTACAGCGCGTGCGGCCTGGCCGACCTGGGCAAGCCTGAAGGTTATGTGCAACGCCAGATTCGCGGCTGGAGCGAGCGCTACGAAAAAGCCCTGACCCCCGACGCCCCGAAATGGGAAGCCGTGCGTGCCTGGCTCAACGACAAGATGCCCGCCGATCATCCGACCTCGAGCATCGTGCACAACGACTATCGCTTCGACAATGTGATCCTCGACCCCAACAACCCGATGCAAATCATTGGCGTGCTGGATTGGGAGCTGACCACCCTGGGCGACCCGCTGATGGACCTGGGCAACAGCCTCGCCTACTGGATCGAAGCCGCCGACCCGGCGCCCGTGCAACTGATGCGCCGCCAACCGAGCAACGCCCCCGGCATGCTGACCCGCCGCCAGTTTGTCGATTACTACGCCGAGCGCTCCGGCATCCAGATCGACAATTTCGACTTCTACTACACCTACGGCCTGTTCCGTCTGGCCGGCATCGTGCAGCAGATCTACTACCGCTTCTTCCATGGCCAGACCCAGGACAAACGTTTCGCGCAGTTCATCCACATGAACACGCTGCTGGAACAGATGAGCCTGAACGTCATCCACAAATCCACCCTCTGACCCGACAAGGAACCACCATGTCCAAGACTCATCTGTTCGACCTCGATGGCAAGATCGCGTTTGTTTCCGGGGCCAGCCGTGGCATTGGTGAGGCCATCGCCAAGCTGCTGGCCCAGCAAGGTGCCCACGTGATTGTCTCGAGCCGCAAGATCGACGGCTGCCAGCACGTGGCCGATGCAATCATCGCCGCCGGCGGCAAGGCCACGGCCATTGCCTGCCACATCGGCGAGATGGAGCAGATCAGCGAGGTGTTTGCGGGCATTCGCCAGCAGTTCGGGCGCCTGGACATCCTGGTCAACAACGCCGCGACCAACCCCCAGTTCTGCAACGTGCTGGACACCGACCTCGGCGCGTTCCAGAAAACCGTCGACGTGAACATCCGTGGCTACTTCTTCATGTCAGTGGAAGCCGGCAAGCTGATGCGTGACAACGGTGGCGGCAGCATCATCAACGTGGCCTCAATCAACGGCATTTCCCCGGGGCACTTCCAGGGCATCTACTCGGTGACCAAGGCCGCCGTGATCAATATGACCAAGGTGTTTGCCAAGGAATGTGCGCCGTTCGGCATCCGCTGCAACGCCCTGCTGCCGGGCCTGACCGACACCAAGTTTGCCTCGGCCCTGGTGAAGAACGAGTCGATCCTGAACATGGCCCTGGCCCAGATCCCACTCAAGCGCGTGGCCGACCCCAGCGAAATGGCCGGCGCGGTGCTGTACCTGGCCAGCGATGCCTCGACCTACACCACGGGCGTTTCGCTGAATGTGGACGGTGGCTTCCTCTCCTGACCCACGCTTGTGTGGGAGCGGGCTTGCTCGCGAAGACGTCGGCCCAGCAAACATTGATGTTGACTGACCCACTGCTTTCGCGAGCAAGCCCGTTCCCACATTTTTGATCGGCGCGGCCTGTACATACGAGTAACCTTGGCAGAATTGGCCGCCTCGGAATGAAACATGGAACTGCACGTCGTCATCCAGGGCCGCAAGGACCTGGCCGAACAGCTTTACCAGCAACTGCGCGACGCGATTGAATCAGGACGCCTGGCCGCTGGCGCGCAGTTGCCCCCCAGCCGCTTGCTGGCCGAGCAGTTGGGGGTGTCGCGCAAGACCGTGTCCGACACCTACACCACCCTGACCTACGAAGGCCTGCTGATCGGCAAGATCGGCCGTGGCACCTTCGTCACCCCCCATGCGCTGCGGCCAAAGGGCCTGCAAAGTGCGGCCGACCTGGCCTGCGCCGCCAACCTGGCCAAGTGGCAGGCCCTGCCCTCGCCCATGCGCCATCCGACACGCGAAAGCACGTTGCGCTGCGAGTTCATCGGTGGCGCCACCACCCGCAGCCTGTTCCCCCAGGACGAATGGCGACGTTGCACCCAGGACGCTCTGCGCCGCATTGCCAAAAACAGTGGTTTCTACGGCCAGCCCGAGGGCTTGCCGGCCTTGCGCAATGCGATTGCCGGGCATATCGCCTTTTCCCGTGGGGTCAACTGCCGCGACGACGACATTGTGGTGTGCAACGGTGCCCAGCAGGCACTGGACCTGATCGCCCGCGTGGTGCTGGAACCGGGCAGCATCGTCGCCATGGAAGACCCCGGCTACGCCCCGGCGCGCCTGCTTTTCGAAGCCATGGGCGCCACGGTGGCCGGCGTGCCGCTGGACGCGCAAGGGATCCAGGTCGAGTTGATTCCCGAAGGCACCCGACTGATCTACGTCACCCCGTCCCACCAGTTTCCATTGGGTATCCCCATGAGCCTGCCGCGCCGCGAAGCGCTGCTGAAACGGGCGCTGGCGCTGGGCGCAATTGTCATCGAGGACGACTACGACAGTGAGTTCCGCTACGAAGGCCGCCCCGCCGACGCCCTGCAAAGCATGGATACACGAGGCATCGTCGCCTATGTCGGAACCTTCTCCAAGACCCTGCTCCCAGAGCTGCGCCTAGGCTACACGGTGCTGCCACCGGCCATCCGCGGCGCGGTACTCAAGGCCAAGCAACTGAGCGACCAGCACAGCTCGACACTGCCGCAATGGGCCCTGGCCAAGTTCATCAGCGAAGGCTATCTGCTCAAGCACATCCGGCGTTGTCACGCGGTCTACACCACCCGCCGCGAACGCATCCTCAGCCGTCTGGCCGGCGACCTGTCGCCCTGGTTCGAAGCCGTACCCAGCGTGGCCGGGTTCCACTTGGCCGCACTGTGCAAAGTGCCCGTGAACATCCCCCTGCTGATCGAGCGGGCGCGCCAGGTGGAAGTCGGCCTGTATCCACTGGACGTGTTTTTCCATCAGGCGCCGGTGCGTAGCGGCTTGATCTTCGGCTTCGGCGCCATCGAGACCCTGGATATCGACCCGTCCCTGGACAAGGTGCGCGATATCCTGTTGCAGATTGGCTGAGGAGTAAGGAGCTCCTGCCAGTTCAGGATTCAGGGGCGCCGGAACTGGCGGCGCAGGTCTTCAATCGGCTGCCGACAGGCGCAGCCTTCCAGGTGGTCATTGACCATCCCCATCGCCTGCATGAATGCATACATCGTCGTCGGCCCGACGAATGTCCAGCCGCGCTTCTTCAAGGCCTTGGACAAGCGTACCGACGCCGGCGACGTCGGGTTGCCCGTCCAATAGGCCATGTCCACCACCGCCGGGCGCTCGTCGGCCGCCGGCTCGAATGCCCACAACCAGGCCGCCAGCGAGCCGTATTCATCTACCAGCTCACAGGCCCTGCGCGCATTGTTGAGGGTCGAGAGGATTTTCGCCCGGTTACGCACAATGCCGGGGTCGGCCATCAAGCGCTGGATATCCTGCTCGGTGTACTGCGCCACCCGGCGGAAATCAAAACCCTCGAACGCCCGGCGAAAATGCTCGCGCTTGCGCAGGATGGTGATCCACGCCATGCCGGCCTGGAAGCCTTCCAGGCAGATTTTCTCGTACAGCGCCCTATCATCGGCAACCGGTACACCCCATTCGTGATCGTGGTAATCGGGGTACTCGGCAGCGGCCGTTCGCCATGCACAACGGGTCAGTCCCGTTTCATCGGTTGTCAGTCCAGGCTTGTCCATGCATCACCTCAGCAGCCAAGCCGGGGATAATAAGCGAAAAATTTTCCAGACCGCCAACCGCTCAAGCATCACGGTTACCGAGCAACTGGTAAGACCGGACAACCTAAACACCCCCTCACCCCCTTGTAGTTTACAAAAAACCGAGCGTAGACTGGCCGCGCACTGGACTTACCGGTAAGACCACAACAATTAAGCCCTGGACCCACCAGGGCACCGAATAGAGATCCTTCCCATGCTCAGATGGTGCTCGCGTTCGATTTTCCTGCAAGTCGTCATAGGCCTGATGCTCGGCATCGCGTGCGGCTTGGCCCTTCCCGAATTCTCCTCACAACTCAAACCCCTGGGTGACGGCTTTATCAAGCTGATCAAGATGCTGATCGGCCTGATCGTGTTCTGCGTGGTGGTCAGCGGCATTTCCGGTGCTGGCGACCTGAAAAAAGTCGGGCGCATCGGCCTCAAGTCGGTGATCTATTTCGAAATCCTCACCACCATCGCCCTGGTACTGGGCCTGGTGCTGGCCTTCAGTACCGGGATCGGTAGCGGGGCCAATATCCATCTGGAACAGCTGTCTTCCGCCGGCCTCAATGAATTGGCGGATCGTGGCCAACATATCAAGGGCACTAGTCAGTTCCTGATGGACCTGATCCCCAACTCGGTGATCGGCGCCTTTGCCGACAACAACGTACTGCAAGTGCTGTTGTTCTCGGTGCTGTTCGGCAGTGCGCTGAACCTGGTGGGGGAAGCGGCGTCGGGCATTTCACGACTGATCAACGAACTGAGCCATGTGATCTTCCGCATCATGGGCATGATCGTGCGCCTGGCGCCCATCGGCGTATTCGGCGCCATCGCCTTTACCACCAGCACCTATGGCCTGGATTCGCTGCAGCACCTGGGCAGCCTGGTGGGCCTGTTCTACCTGACCTGCATCGCGTTTGTCGCGCTGATCCTGGGCGCGGTGATGCGCCTGTCGGGCCTGCGCATGCTGCCGCTGCTCAAATACCTGCGCGAAGAGCTGCTGATCGTGATGGGCACCGCGTCATCCGATGCAGTGTTGCCACAGATCATGCGTAAACTGGAGCACCTGGGCATCGGCAGTTCCACCGTCGGCCTGGTGATCCCCACCGGTTACTCGTTCAACCTCGATGGTTTCTCGATCTACCTGACCCTGGCCATTGTGTTTATCGCCAACGCCACCGGTACGCCGTTGTCGATGACCGATCTGCTGACCATCCTGCTGGTGTCGCTGATCACCTCCAAGGGGGCCCACGGCATACCGGGTTCAGCCCTGGTGATTCTGGCCGCGACCCTCACCGCCATTCCCGCCATCCCGGTGGTGGGCCTGGTGCTGGTGTTGGCCGTGGACTGGTTTATGGGGATTGGCCGTGCACTGACCAACCTGATCGGCAACTGCGTGGCCACCGTGGCCATTGCCCGCTGGGAAAAGGACATTGATCTGCAACGGGCCAACAAGGTACTGGAGGGGCAGCAAGGGTATGCGTTCCAGGCCAAGAAGCCGGTGTTGCCGGCTCACCAGGAGTTCTAGCGCAGATCGAATGTGGGAGCAGGCTTGCTCGCTCCCACCGTTAATCGTCGCCATTTTTACCGTTTGTGTTTGCAACATAAGGAGCCCGGCGTGATCAGCACCTCAACCGTCGTCAATTCAGTCGTAGAAAAACTACGCGCCGCCCTGGCCCGAGGCCAATGGCGGCGTGGGGAAATGCTCCCCGGCCAGCGCGAACTGGCCGAACAATTGGGCATCAGCCGCCCGAGCCTGCGCGAAGCCGTGATCGTCCTGGAAACCCTCGGCCTGGTGCGCTCGATGCCCGGCAAAGGTGTGGTCGTGCTGGAAACCAGCGTCAACGAGCCCCAAGCCCATGATGCCGTGGCCGACGCCAGCCTCGCCGACATCCTGCAACTGCGCTACACCCTGGAGCCGTTTATCGTCGGCCTGGTGGCCCAGTCCATCACCAGCAAGGAAATCGGCCAACTGCGCCTGACCCTGATGGACATGCGCGAAGCCCTGGACGCCAACGACAGTGAAGCGGGGATGAACGCCTACATCGCCTTCCACGAAGAACTGTTCGCCCTGACTTCCAACCCGATCTTCCAGAACGTGGTGCAGCAGACTAGCAACGCCCTCAAGCAAAGCGCCCAGGTGTTGCGCAACTCCCCCGAACACCTGGCCGAGCGCCTGCAGGAAAACGAAGCGGTGGTGCGCGCGATCCGCAGCAAGAACAGCGCCCAGGCCAGCGCCGAAATGCGCCGCCATATCCTCAACGAAGGCCAGCGCATGGGGACCGCCCTGAACATTCCCGACGACCATCTCGGCAACTGACTTTGGAGGCTGGCCATGAGCGCTCATGCCCTGCAACGCACTAACGTTGTCACCGCCCCGCCCCCCATGCGCCTGGTGCCCGGTAAACGGCCCTCGGTGGATGACCTCTACCCACGGCTGTTCGATGCCATCCTCGAACAGCGCATCGTGCCCACCAGCCGCTTTACCGAAGAAGGCCTGGCCGAACAATTTGGCGTCAGCCGCAGCGTACTGCGCCGGGTCCTGGCGCGCCTGGCCGAGCAGCAAGTGATCATCCTGCGCCCCAACCTGCGTGCCCAGGTGGCGGCGCCCGATGCGCAGCAGGTGCAACACATTCTCGAGGCGCGGCGCTTGATGGAAGTGACCGTGGTGCAATTGGCGTGCGCACAGGCCAGCCCCGGCCAGGTGCGGCGCTTGCGTGAACTGGTGGCGCGCCAACGGGCGTGCGTCGAACAGGGCCAGCAAGGCCCGGCCATCCGCCTATGTGGCGAGTTTCACCTATTGCTGGCGAGCATTGCGGGGAATCGGCCACTGGCGCAGTTTCTCAATAGCCTGGTGCCGTTGACCTCGCTGGTCATTGCGCAGCAGGGAGCGTTCGCCGGGACCTGGCGTGAGCAGTCGGCGATGATCGAGGCACTGGAGCGCAGGGATGGGGGCACGGCCGTAAGCCTGATGACCCAACATCTGGATCATCTGCAAGCACAACTCTCGTAAGCCAATGGAGATTCAACTATGGGAGCTGGCTTGCTTGCGATGGCGGTGGGTCAGCCGCCAGCAACAGTGACTGGACTGTCGCTATCGCGGGCAAGCCCGCTCCCACAGGGGATCTGCGCGGGGCAGAGAATGTTGGTACAACCACAAATCAAATGTGGGAGCTGGCTTGCCTGCGATGGTGGTAGATCAGTTGCCAGAAACAGTGACTGGACTGCCGCTTTCGCGAGCAAGCCCGCTCCCACAGGGGATCTGCGCGGGGCAGAGAATTTTGGTACCACCACAAATCAAATGTGGGAGCTGGCTTGCCTGCGATGGCGGTGGGTCAGTTGCCAGAAGTAGTGACTGGACAGCCGCTATCGCGGGCAAGCCCGCTCCCACAGGGGACCTCACTGGCGAAGAGAATGTTGGTACAACCACAAATCAAATGTGGGAGCTGGCTTGCCTGCGATGGCGGTGGATCAGTTGCCAGAAGTAGTGACTGGACTGCCGCTATCGCGGGCAAGCCCGCTCCCACAGGGGACCTCACTGGCGCAGAGAATGTTGGTACCACCACAAATCAAATGTGGGAGCTGGCTTGCCTGCGATGGCGGTGGGTCAGTTGCCAGAAGTAGTGACTGGACTGCCGCTATCGCGGGCAAGCCCGCTCCCACAAGGGGCACCAGGGGCAGCAAATTTTGCATACACCCCACATTGAATCGAGTGAAAACAAAAAGCCCCGTCTCTCGCGAGACGGGGCTTTGTTTTAACGCGCTAGCAGCCGATTACAGCACCGCTTGACCACTCATGGCCAGGTCCAGCAGTTCCCGGTTGGCCACCGCGTACATGGCGTAGTCCGTGCCGACCGCAGCCCGGATTTCCACCATCATCGCGCGCCAGCGTTCGACCATGCTCGCGTTCTGCTCAAGCCACAGGGCCACGCGGGCTTCCATGTCTTCTGGCGCATCGGCCATTTGCAGAACCTTGATGGTGATCGCCCGTTGCTGCCAGTCCACGTCATCGCGGAAGGCTTCGCGGGCCTGGGCCTGCCAGTTGTTGCCCACCGGCAGATCGCTGATCTGCTGCAGGTACCACGGCAAGTCCAGGGCGCTGCCCACGGCGAAGTAGGCCTTGGCCACATCGGCAGCGCTCTGACCGGTAACGTCAGCAGCCTCGATGATCGGCAGCAAGGTGTACAGGTGCGTGGTGCCGGCAACCATGCGCGCCAACAGCTCAGGCACACCGGCTTCGACATAGGCCTGGTAACGGTTCTGCCAGCCTTCGCGGGTCGGGCCTTCCAGCAGTTCGTCGAGCTTGAGGCCCAACGCCGCCAGGTGCGGACCGAAGTGCGCCACGTCACGCGCGGCATCCTGCTCGTTGCGACGGCTGCGCAGGAACCAACGGGTAGCCCGACGGCCCAGGCGCATCAGTTCGTCCATCAGCGCCAGTTGCACTTCAGCCGAGACCTGGTGATCCAGGGCTTCGATCTGACGGAACCAGTGCGGGAGGTGGAAGATGTCGCGCACGATCACATAGGCGCCCGCCACGTTCGCCGGGCTCATGCCGGTCGACTCTTTGAGGCGTTGCACGAAGGTGATGCCCATGTGGTTGACCAGGTCGTTGGCGATCTGGGTGCTGACGATCTCGCGCTTGAGGCGGTGGCGACGCATGGCCTCGCCGAACTTGGCCACCAGGCTCGGCGGGAACGCGGTCTCCATGTCGCGGGTCAGGTAGTCGTCATCCGGTACCAGGGACTTGAGCAGCGCTTCCTTGAGGTCGATCTTGCTGTAGGAAATCAGCACCGACAGTTCCGGACGGGTCAGGCCCTTGCCGCTCGCGGCGCGCTCGACGAGCTGCTCCTCGGTCGGCAGGTACTCGATGGCGCGGTCCAGCTTGCCGCGGCCTTCCAGGTCGCTCATCAGACGCTTGTACTCGGCCGCACGCTCGTAGGCTTTGCGCGCCGCCAGGGACAGGGCCTGGGTCTGCTTGTAGTTGTTGCCCAACACCAGGCTGCCGACTTCGTCGGTCATGCTCGCCAGCAACTGGTTGCGTTGCTTGTCGGTCATGTCGCCAGCCTGCACCACTTCGTTGAGCAGGATCTTGATGTTCACTTCGTGGTCGGAGCAGTCCACACCACCGGCGTTGTCGATAAAGTCGGTGTTGGAACCGCCGCCATTGAGGCCGAATTCCACGCGACCCAGCTGGGTCATGCCCAGGTTACCGCCCTCGCCCACTACTTTGCAGCGCAGCTCGTTGCCGTTGACGCGCAGCGCGTCGTTGGCCTTGTCGCCGACATCGGCGTGGCTTTCGGTGCTGGCCTTGACGTAGGTGCCGATACCGCCGTTCCACAACAGGTCCACCGGCGCCTTGAGCAAGGCGTTCAGCAGCTCGGTCGGGGTCAGCTTGTCGGCCTGGATGTCGAAGCGTTCTTTCATCTGGGGCGAGATGGCAATGCTTTTGGCGCTGCGCGAGAAGATCCCGCCGCCTTCGGACATGATGCTGGTGTCGTAGTCCGACCAGGCCGAACGCGGCAGCTCAAACATACGCTGGCGCTCGATGAAGCTGGTTTCCGGGTTCGGGTTTGGATCAATAAAGATATGCAGGTGGTTGAAGGCCGCGACCAGTTGCAGCTTGTCGGACATCAACAAGCCGTTGCCGAACACGTCACCGGCCATGTCGCCGACGCCGACCACGGTAATGCTGTCTTTCTGCACATTGATGCCGCGCTCACGGAAGTGACGCTGCACACCGACCCACGCGCCCTTGGCGGTGATGCCCATTTTCTTGTGGTCGTAACCGGCCGAACCACCAGAGGCAAACGCATCGCCCAGCCAGAAGCCGTAGTCGATGGCGATGCCGTTGGCGATATCGGAGAAGGTCGCGGTGCCTTTGTCGGCCGCCACTACCAGGTACGGGTCGTCGTTGTCGTGGCGGACCACGTTCAACGGCGGCACCAGGGCACCGTCTTTCAGGTTGTCGGTAATGTCCAACAGACCGGAAATGAAGATGCGGTAGCAGGCGATGCCCTCGGCCGCGATCTCGTCCCGGCTGCCGCCCAATGGCAGGCGACGCGGCAGGAAGCCGCCCTTGGCGCCGACCGGCACGATCACCGAGTTCTTCACCTGCTGGGCTTTTACCAGGCCCAGCACTTCGGTGCGGAAGTCTTCTTCACGGTCGGACCAGCGCAGGCCGCCACGGGCAACGTTACCGAAGCGCAGGTGCACGCCTTCGACCCGCGGCGAGTAGACGAAGATTTCAAACTTCGGCACTGGCTTGGGCAACTCGGGAATAGCGTGGGGGTTGAACTTGAAGCTGAAGTACGACTTGTTCTGGCCGTTGGCATCCGCCTGGTAGAAGTTGGTGCGCAGGGTGGCCTTGATCAGGTCCAGGTAGCGCCGCAGGATCCGGTCTTCGTTAAGCACCTGCACATCGTCCAGGGCGTTGAGGATCGCTTGCTCCAGGCGCTGCTGCTTGTCTTCCAAGTCGTCGGCAGTCAGCTTGCGCGCCAGGTAGAAGCGCGTCTTGAACAACCGGGTCAACTCGCGGGCGATGTCGGTGTGGTTGTTCAGGGTGCTGGCGATGTAACCCAGGTCGAAGCCCAGGCGGATCTGCTTCAGGTAACGGGCATAAGCACGCAGCAGCGCCACGTCACGCCATGGCAAGCCGGCAGTCAGTACCAGGCGGTTGAATGCATCGTTCTCGGCATCGCCATTGACGATGTGCACGAACGCATCCTGCAGGGTGTCGTTGAGCTGCTGGATATCGAGGTTCAGGCCTTCGGCGGCGGTGAACGCAAAGTCATGGATCCAGAACTCGCGGCCATTGGCGTGGCGCAGGCGGTACGGGAACTCACCGAGCACGCGCAGGCCGAGGTTCTCGAGGATCGGCAGTACATCCGACAACGCCAGCGGAGTGTCAGCGTGGTACAGCTTGCAGTGCAATTCCTGCTGACCGGTCACGTGGCCCAAAGGCTGGTAGAAGCTCATCACCAGTGGCTTGGCTTCGGTCAGGTTCAACAGGTGCTGCATGTCGACCACGGCCGAGTGCGCGGCAAAGCGCTCGCGGTAGCCTGCCGGGAAGCCTTTCGGGAAATCCGCCAGCACATTGGTGCCGTGGGCTTCGCCGAAGCTTTCGACCACCAGGCTCGCGTAGTCGTCCTGCCAGCTGCGGCAGGCCTGCACCACTTCTTTTTCCAGGAGCAGCGGGTCGATATCCAGGCGGTTCTTCGGATCGACCCGCAGAATCAGCTGGACACGGGCCAGTACGGACTCGGAGAAGAACGTCCAGAATTCGCAGTCCGAGGCTTTCAGGCGATCCATCAGCACTTGCTGGATCTTCTGGCGCACTTCGGTGGAGTAGATATCGCGCGGCACGTAGGCCAGGCAGTAGCAGAAACGGCCGTACGGGTCTTTGCGCAGGAACACGCGGATCTTGTTGCGCTCCTGAATCTGCACGATCGACATCACGGTGCTGAACAGCTCGTCCACCGGGGTCTGGAACAGGTCGTCGCGGGGCAGCACTTCAACCACCTGGGCCAGCTCCTTGCCCAGGTGCGCCTTGGCCTGGAAGCCCGAGCGGCGCTCGATTTCCGCGACCTTGCGGCGGATATAAGGAATCACCCGCACGCTTTCGCCGTACACCGAGGAGGTGTAGAGGCCCATGAAGCGGCATTCCTTGACGACCTTGCCATCAGCATCGATCTGGCGGATCGACACGTAGTCAGGGTAAGCCGGACGGTGTACACGGCTTGGGTGCGCGGCCTTGGCGAACGACAACACGGTCGGCTCGCGCAGGTAGGCCACGGCGTAATCTTCGATGCGCAGGTCTTCAGCGGTGAGGCCGGCGCGCAGCAGTTTGGTCAGGCCGAGGAAGGAGTTGGCGTCATATTCCAGATGACCGCCGTCCTTCTCGTCACGTACCACAAATTCTTCATAGCCGAGGAAGGTGAAGTGGTTGCCCACCAGCCATTCCAGGAAACTCTTGATCTCGGCCTTTTCTTCACCGTCGATGGTCAACGGGCTGTTGTCGATGCTGTCCAGCAGCTCCTGGACCTTGGCTTTCATCGGCTCGAAATCAGCCACGGCCACGCGCACTTCGCCCAATACCTGCTCAAGTTCCTTGCTCAGGACGTTCAGCTCGGCGGCGTTGGCGCAACGGTCGATCTCCAGGTACATCAGGGATTCTTGCAGGACGTCTTCGCCCTGGGTGCCCTTGGGCAGGATTTCCAGCAACTCGCCCTTCTTGCCACGGCGCACGCTGAGTACGGTGGTTTGCAGGGTATGGATGCTGTAGCCGCGACGGTTCAGCTCAGTGCGCACCGAATCCACGAGGAACGGCAGGTCATGGTGCAAGACCTCGACCGCAGTGTGGGTCGACTGCCAGCCGTGGCGTTCGTAGTCGGGGTTGTAGACCCGCACTTGCGGCTGGGTGTGATCAAAGCGCTCAAGCAGGCGCCAGGCAGACAGGGTGCAACCGGCCAGGTCGGACATGCGACGCTGGGTCAGCTCGTCCAGGGAAATGATGCCGAAGAATTGTTCAGCGAACAGCGCCACTTGTGGCAGTGCCTGTTCACTGATGTGCTGCGCCAGTGCCGCTTGCAGTTGATGCTGGAAGTCGGCTTTGCTGGCTGCGGTGAAGAACGCCATCTGTGGTACTCCGCTTGGGCTTGTTATTGATGGAAGCGTCGCGTGTTGTCCCCTGATGGGGAGGCCGTCATGTCTGTTCGCAGGTACTGATGATAAGCACCATAGACGAATCAGGGTGACAGGTGGGTGAAGCTGGACAAGACCCTGAGGTCACATTCGACGTCCACTGGATGCACCACCGGCGGATGACGACACGACGGGCAGGCCAGAGTCACGCAGAAGGTACACCCGTTACGCAGCTTAACGAGTGCGGCGAGCAGGCTGCTTACTGCACTGCGACATATTCGGTCAACACCCGGCAATGGGCGGTTGCACCAAGAGCAACCCCTCCCACCAGTCAAGGGGTGGCTAGCGATTGAAAGTGAGCGGCCATGCAGGCACGGCGAGAGTGCTGACAGGTAAATATTCATACACTCGTACAATCTAATTCCCAGCTCCACGCAGGAACCGTATTTCAAAATTCAGTCACTTAGTGTGCGTAGGCAGTCATGCCCATAAAGGCCCTATTACCACTCAACGAGGCTCAATTGAACGTACACTCTTCCGCCCTTAACGTCCCACCCGGTGGGAACCGTGGCTCTTTCTTCCAGCCCACTGCACGATCAAGTTCGGACAATGCCCCCGCTGCCTCCACGCCGCACTTTCCGGCGCCCTATTTCAAAGCGCCCCTATCCAGCAACAAGACCGTCGAACAACTCATCAGCCAGTACAAGCAGCCCAAGACGGCAGATGAAATTACATCCATGGAAGTAAAGCGTCAGATAAAGGAAAAGTTCGGTAAAGATATTGACCCCGATAACACCTACTTAGTGAGCATTCAGTATGATCACCGCACCAATACCCCACCTTACAGCGGGGTCATTGTTCAAAAAATATCCCTGACCCAGGCAGCGAGGCTCAACCAGCAGGAAGAGCCTGACTTCCACGGGGCGATACGTTCAAAAGAGGACGGCCCTTTTGAAATAAGGAAAAGTTCAAAACATACAGATAAGCCTGACGCCTTTGGTAGGTTCCCGCGCCCAAATGAGACGGGGTTCACCAGCCACTTTCAAGGGATTTACACGGAGCCGCAGCAGGGGTCTGCGAATACCTATGATGCGAGCAACAGGGTCGATATCCCGGCAACTGAGTTCAAACAGATGGTATGGGATAACAGTTATAAATCCCCTTATGACCAGTACCTTAACAATTACTGGAACGGCAACTCCCGCCATGCCTACTCCGAAGCGGCGAGAGGCGCGTTTTTGAAAGCGTCACACGTTCAACACCATGACAACTCTCTTACCGAAAACGATCGCCAGATTGCCATGGGTGTCGCGGGCATGCCGGCCGACAAAAGTTACCTATCCCTTAATCAAAATGACCTGACACAGCCCTACAAGGCTGACCCGAATCTGGAAACCAAATTCCTCACGTTCAAAGGTTTCCCCATGCGCGCTTTTTACACCCAGGATAAGACCACGGGCAGGGTCTTGTTGTATCTACCTGGCCAGGCGTCTCCGTTGAAAGGCTTCGACTCCAAGAAAGAAATGAATAAATGGCTGGCCGAGCAAATGAAAGATCCGCAATTCGTCGAGAGTTTCAAACTTTACTTCCGCCCCGAAGACCTCGGTAATGAATTCCTGTCTAAAGGCATTGATGCACTCGTAGACAACACCCGCAATGTACTTAACGGTGACCTTCCTGCCTCCACGCAAGAAAAGCTCGGTTATTTTGACGAGGGTGGCCTATTCAATGGCCAGGTTGTCCAGGGAAGTCCATTCGAGGAACTCCAGCATCGCACCGAGGTAGACCTGAAAAGCGCCACTCGTTTTCAATTCGTCCTCAATCGCGACGTCAACGCAAAGACTGCGTTCAAGTACTTGAACTGGGCAAAATATGGGCTACTTCTTTTAGCCCCACTCGGAATCGCTTTCCCGCCGCTGGGCATTGCCCTGACGGCCACAAGCACAGCGGTGGGCACCGCGCAACTCGGCATTGGCATAGACAGCTATATCCACAGGCGCCCTGGGGCAGACAAGCTCATTGGCGAAGGTTCCGTGAAAACCCTTCTTCCTGTGTTCACCAGTGGTTTGGGGAATGCCTTTAAACCGTTAAGCAGCGCAATCAGTGCCTGGGCCTCCAAAACCTGATGCCCGCTTGATACAAAAGCCGACACAAAGCCCGATGCAATGGCAGAATCAAGGCCTGCCGGCCTTGAAGCCGCCTTTCCAGACAGGACTCTACATGCAACTGACCACCACCCACCTGCTCGCCACCCCCTGCGACGACGAAGAAGACAACATGGCCATGCTCTGCTGCCACGGTACCCATGGCGAGATGTTCATGCTGTCGCGTTATCCAGATGAGGACGAGGTTGAACTGACCTGGGACTACGAGCCTTCGACCCTGGAAGGCTTGAAGATCACCCTGAGCGCGACCACCCTCCTGGTGGAAATCGGTGCGGCGGACAAGGACGCATTGGGCGGCAGCGACCACCTGCAGATCAATCACGGTACCGCTGAGGCGGACCTGGCCGAGGTAGAAGAAACCCTGCAGAACATTCTCAAGGGCACTGGCACTTACATCCGCACGCCTTGATGGGCACCTGCTAAATCGCCATCGCGGCGATGCGGCGACCCGACAAGCCCGCCCCCACCTGTGGGAGGCCGGGCTTGCCCGCGATGAGACCCTTATAAACGCCAAAAACCTCAGACCTTTACTACAGATCGCAAAAAAATACCCCCTGGTTCATTAGTCGCCAGCCCCTCCAATGCATTAAAGTAGGCCCCCCAGGCCTTGGCATTTTTCCCAATCCCCAGGCTCATCTTTCCAGGAACCGTCTTTGATGGAACATCGTGAAGCGCTGCTCGCGCTGCGAACCTTTCTTTCTACGCAGATTCTCGGCCAGGAAAAACTCATCGAGCGTTTGCTCATTGCCCTGCTCGCCGACGGCCATATGCTGGTAGAGGGCGCTCCCGGCCTGGCCAAGACCAAGGCCATCAAGGAGCTTGCCGAAGGGATCGAAGCACAGTTCCATCGCATCCAGTTCACCCCCGACCTGTTGCCCGCCGACATCACCGGCACCGAGATCTATCGTCCGGAAACCGGCAGTTTCGTGTTCCAGCAAGGGCCGATCTTCCACAACCTGGTGCTGGCGGACGAGATCAACCGTGCTCCGGCCAAGGTCCAGTCGGCCCTGCTCGAAGCCATGGCCGAGCGCCAGGTCAGCGTCGGGCGCAGCACCTACGAGCTGTCGCCGCTGTTTTTGGTAATGGCCACGCAGAACCCCATCGAGCAGGAAGGCACCTATCCCCTGCCCGAAGCCCAGCTCGACCGCTTCCTGATGCACGTCAAGATCGGCTTCCCCGATGCCGCCGTGGAGCGGCGCATCCTGCAACAGGCCCGTGGCGAAGCGCTGAATGGCGAGACAAAGCCCGAGCGACGGGTCAGCCAGCAGGCGATTTTCGCCGCACGCAAGGAAATCCTCGGCCTGTACATGGCCGACGCCGTGGAGGAATACCTGGTACAACTGGTCATGGCCACGCGCACCCCGGCCAAGTTCGACGCGGAAATGGCCGAGTGGATTGCCTATGGCGCCAGCCCCCGAGGCTCGATTGCCCTTGACCGCTGCGCCCGCGCCCACGCCTGGCTGGCCGGGCGTGACTTTGTCAGCCCGGAAGATATCCAGGCGGTGCTGTTCGATGTACTGCGCCACCGCATCATTCTGTCGTTCGAGGCCGAAGCGGCCGGCATCGACCAGGACCGCGTGGTGCAGCGTATTCTCGACGTCGTAGCCGTCGCTTGATCTCCATGAATGCCGGCGACGGGATCCATGTCAGCCTCAGCGAATTGATCGAGATGCGCCATCGCGTGCGCGAAGTACAGCTGTTTTCCACGCCCAGCCAGCGCAGCCCGTTGATCGGCCTGCACCACTCCAAACTGCGCGGGCGCGGTGTGGACTTCGATCAGGTGCGGGTGTACCAGGCCGGCGACGATGTGCGCACCATCGACTGGCGCGTCACCGCCCGCACCCAGGAGCCCCACACCAAGCTGTTCCACGAAGAGCGCGAACGGCCGATCTTTATCATGGTGGAGCAAAGCTGCCGGCTGTTTTTCGGCTCCGGGCTGATGTTCAAGTCGGTCCTCGCCGCCCAGGCCGCCAGCCTCATCGGCTGGGCCGCGCTGGGCCACAACGACCGGGTCGGCGGCCTGGTGTTCGGCGATAACGAGCACTACGAAATCAAGCCCCGGCGCAGCAAGCAAAGCCTGCTGCAACTGCTCAACCGCCTGGTACGGGTCAACCAGAGCCTCAACACCGAGAGCCGCCCCGAAGCCGACGCCTTGGGCATGGCCCTGCGCCGAGGCCGCGAAGTGCTGCGCCCCGGCAGCCTGGTGATTGTGATTTGCGACGAGCGCGCCCTGACCGAGGGCGCCGAGCAGCAACTGAGCCTGTTGTCGCGCCATTGCGACCTGTTGCTGCTGCCGGTCTCAGACCCGCTGGACCACGCACTGCCCGCCGCCGGGCTGCTGCGTTTCGCCGAGCGCGGCGCGCAATTGGAAATCGACACCTTGAACTTCGAGCTGCGCCAGGCCTACAAGGCCCAGGCCGAAGCACGCATCGCCCGCTGGGAATTGCTCGCGCAAAAACTGCGGGTACTGCTGATGCCATTGAGCACCCAGAGCGAAATGGTCGAGCAACTGCGCGAATACCTCAACCCGCAACGCCCGGTGAAAAAGCCATGAGCAGCCTGGACCAGTTGCAACCGCTGATAGCCCCACCGGCCATTGGTTTCTGGCCGCCGGCGCCGGGCTGGTGGCTGTTGCTGGCGCTGATCCCCCTGGCGGGCTGGGGCTTGTGGCGGCTGCGGCGCTTCCTGCCGAGCAAACGCCCCCTGGCCCGGGCCGAACAACCCCTGGACCCACTGCGTATTGCCGCCCTCGCGGAACTGGCGCTGATGCCCAAGCCCTACGACGGCGCACCGGCCGGCGCCTGGCTGCAGCAGCTCAACGGCCTGCTCAAGCGCCTGTGCCGCAACGACTACCCCTACAGCCAGAGCCACACCCTCAACGGGCGCAAATGGCTGGCCTTTCTCGACAACCGCTGCCCCGCCGCCGGCCTCACGCGCTGGATGGTCCTCGTCGAGGGCGCCTACAAACCCGAATGCAAGCTCGACGACAAGGCCATCGCCGGCCTGACGCAAGCGGTCGACACCTGGATTCGCAAACATGTTTGAGTTCGCCTGGCCGTGGGTCTTTGCCCTGCTGCCCCTGCCCTGGCTGATGCGGCTGATCCTGCCGGTGGCCGACAGCGGCGAGCCGGCCTTGAAAGTCAGCTTTCTGGGCGACCTCGAAGGGCTGGCCCGGCGCCGCGCGCGCATCAACCTGCCGGGCTGGCGCCAACAAGCGCCGTTCGTGGTGCTGTGGTTGTTGCTGCTGACCGCCGCCGCCCGCCCGGAATGGCTTGGCGAACCGTTGCCGATTGCCGCCAGCGGCCGCGACCTGTTGGTGGCGGTGGACGTGTCCGGCTCCATGGACTTCCCCGATATGCAATGGCAGGACGAAGACGTCAGCCGCCTGAACCTGGTCAAGCACCTGCTTGGCGACTTTCTCGAAAGCCGCGAGGGCGACCGTGTTGGCCTGATCCTGTTTGGCAGCCAGGCCTACCTGCAGGCACCGCTGACCTTCGACCGGCGCACCGTGCGCACTTGGCTGGATGAGGCACGCATCGGCATCGCCGGGAAAAACACCGCGATTGGCGACGCCATTGGCCTGGCCCTCAAACGCCTGCGGCAACGCCCGGCACAAAGCCGGGTGCTGATCCTGGTCACCGACGGGGCCAACAATGGCGGCGAAATCGACCCATTGACCGCCGCCCGCCTGGCCGCCGAAGAAGGCGTGAAAATCTACCCCATCGGCATTGGCGCCAGCCCCGAACAGACCGGCAGCCTGGGCATGCTCGGCCTCAACCCCAGCCTGGACCTCGACGAGCCGGCGCTCAAGGCCATCGCCCAGACCACCGGCGGGCAGTATTTCCGCGCCCATGACGGCGCCGAGTTGCAAGCGATCAAACAAACCCTCGACCAGTTGGAGCCGGTGGCGCAACAACCAACCCAGGCCCGCCCGACCCAGGCGCTGTATAGCGGGCCGCTGGCCCTGGCGCTGTTTCTCAGCCTGCTGCTGGTGATCCAGGAACGCTGGCCGGACAACGCCCTGCAACGGCTGCTCAATAAACTCTCGACCAAGGGCCATTTCCTGCAACAGCACCCGCAATGGCGGCAACGCCTTAAACGCCTGCGCTTGCGGAGGCGTCGATGATCGCTTTATGGCCGCACTGGTTCCGCCCCTGGTGGCTGTTGCTGCTGCCCGTCCTCGGCTGGTTGCTGTGGCAACTGTGGCATCGGCAAAAACGCGCCGGGCGCTGGCAGATGATCCTGCCGCCGGCCTTCCACGCCGCCCTGCTCAGTGGCGGCAATGGCCGGGAAAGCAAGTCACCATGGCTGTTGCTGGGCCTGGCCTGGCTGCTGGCGGTGCTGGCCTTGCTCGGCCCCGGCTGGCAACGGGTCGAACAGATCAGCCAGAAGCCCGCCGACCCGCTGGTGGTGGTGCTGGAGCTGACCCCAGAGATGCTTGCCACCGACAGCCCGCCCAATCGCCTGGAGCAGGCGCGGCGCAAGCTGGTGGATCTGCTGCAGGCGCGCAGCGATGCGCAGACCGCTATCGTCGTGTATGCCGGCAGTGCCCACACGCTGGTGCCGCTGTCCGACGACCTGGCCACCAGCCGCAACCTGCTGGAAGCCCTGCGCCCGTCGATCATGCCCGAGGCCGGCCATCGTGCCGACCTGGCAGTGGAAAAAGCCCTGGGCCTGCTCAAGCACGGCGGCCTGGGCCAGGGTCGCCTGTTATTGATTGGCTCGTCGCTGTCCAAGCAGGAGCGCCAGGGCATTCGCCTGCTGCTGCAAGGCCAGGCGCCGAGCCTGTCGATCCTCGGCATCGGCAGCCGCGAAGGCACGCCAGTGACCCAGGAAAGTGGCGAGTTCCTCAAGGACGAACAAGGCGCGATCCTGATCCCGCGCCTGGACAGCCCGACGCTCAAGGCCTTTGCCAGCGAAATGGGCGGCCGCTATCGCCAGGCCCGACTGGACGACAAGGACCTGCGCGGCCTGGGCCTGCTGGACGGCCCGCAAAACCTGCGCGACGACGGTCAGCGCCTGCAACTGGACACCTGGGCCGACCAGGGTTACTGGCTATTGCTGCCCTTGCTGCTGCTTGCCGCCTGCGCCGGGCGCCGTGGCTGGCTGTTCTGCCTGCCGTTGCTGCTCCTGGCCGCGCCGCAGCCGAGCTACGCGTTCAGCTTTGACGACCTGTGGCTGCGCCCCGATCAACAGGGCCAGTACCTGCTCAAGCACAAACGCCCGGCCGAAGCCGCCGAACACTTTGAAAACCCGCAATGGCAGGGTGTCGCCCTGTACGAGGCGGGCAACTATGCCGAGGCGGCCCGGCGTTTTGCCGAAGGCAGTGATGCCTATTCCCACTACAATCGTGGCAATGCCCTGGCCCGCACCGGTGAGCTGGAAGCCGCGATAGACGCCTATGAGCAAGCCCTGGAAGCCCAGCCGGACTTGCAGCCTGCCCTGAAAAACAAAGCCCTTGTCGAGAGCCTGCTGCTGGAAGAGCCAGAACCTGAGCCGCCCGCACCGGAAAAAAACGAGGATGACGAATCCACCCAACCCGGCCAAACTGCACAACCGGGCGACAGCGGCCAACAGGCCAACGGCGGCGAGCAATCGCCCCAGGGCGCGGGCCAGGCAGGCACGGCTGACACACAAACCGGCACCCCGCCCGTTGCCGGCAACAACGAAGTACCCAGCAGCGAACTGGGCGACGAACAAACCACTACGCCGCCCTTGCGCCCCACCGAGAGCAACCTCGACGAGGAGCACCGCCAGGCCCTGGAACAGTGGCTGCGACAGATCCCGGACAACCCCGGCGAGTTGTTGCGACGCAAATTCTGGTACGAACAGCAACAACATCAGGACAAGACTCGATGAGCCGCTGCACCCCCTTTGTCTTATTGCTAGCGCTGTGGGCCGGTCACGCCCAGGCGGCCGACCTGGCCGCCAGTATCGACCGCAGCCGCGTCAATTCCGGGGAAACGGTGGAGCTGACAATCGAGTCCAACGACGTCACCCAGTTCGGCAAGCCGGACCTGGCGCCCCTGGACCCGCTGTTCGACGTGCGTGGCACCCGCCAGATCAACCAACTCACCACCCTTGACGGCAGCAACCACGCCACCACTCGCTGGATCATCACCTTGCAGCCCAAGACCACCGGCACCGTGGTGATCCCGCCGCTGCAACTGGGCGAACTCAAGACCCAGGCGATCAGCCTGCAAGTGGACGAAACCCTGGGCCAGGACAGTGACAATCAACTGGAACCGGTATTCATCGAAGCCAGCCTCGATGAGGGCAGCGTCTATGTGCAGGCCCAGGCCCTGCTGACGGTGCGCATCTACCACTCGGTGGCGCTGTATGACGACAGCAGCCTGACGCCGTTGCAGTTGTCTGACGCGCGGGTCGAGCAGGTGGGCGATTCGCGCACCTATGAAAAAGTCATCAACGGCGTGCGCCACGGCGTGATCGAAATGCGCTATGGGATCTACCCGCAACACAGCGGGCAACTGCTGATCCCGGCGCAAATATTCAGTGCCACCCAAGTCGAACCGCGCCCGGCCCAGGGCACCACGCCCCAGGCACCCAGGCCCGGCAAGCTGTTGCATGTCAATTCCACCGAAATCCCCCTGACGGTCAAGCCCAAGCCGGCCCTGTACCCCGCGGACGCCCCCTGGCTGCCGGCGCGCAGTCTGAGCCTGGGTGAAAGCTGGAACCCGGAACCTACGAACGTGCAGGTCGGCGACTCCCTGACCCGCATCCTCACCCTCAAGGCCGAAGGCTTGGCCAGTGCCCAGTTACCGGCGCTGCCGAGCACCGAAATCGCCGGCCTGCGGCGTTACCCCGACCAGCCGGTGTTGAGCAACCAGAGCAGCGAGCGCGGGGTGATCGGCAGCCGCGAAGACCGCGAGGCCCTGGTGCCCAACCGCGCCGGCGCCCTGGAGCTGCCGGCGGTGGAGGTGGTGTGGTGGAACACCCATGAAGACCATCTGGAACGCACCAGCCTGCCGGCCCGCACCCTGCAAGTGGCGGTCAACCCGAGCCTGGTGGTCGACACCCCGGCCACCCCCACCGTAATCACCGCACCGGACGATAGCCGCCTGTGGATCTGGCAACTTACCAGCCTGCTCCTCGCCGGCACCACCCTGCTCGGCTTCGGCCTGTGGTGGCGGGCCCGCTCCCGCCCGGCAATCCAGCGCGCCGCCCAGACGGGGCCCAGCCCCCGCACCTTGCTCGACGACCTCAAGCGTGCGAGCCAGGCCAATGACCCCCAGGCCACACGCCAGGCGCTGGATGCCTGGGCACGCCAACAACCAGAAACCCTGGCGGACATGGCGGCGCGGTTTGTGCCCTTGTCCGATGCCCTGGATGGGCTGAACGGCGCGCTCTACAGCGAAACCGGCCAGTATTGGCAGGGTGAGGAGCTGTGGCGGGCGATCAAGGCCATTCCCATGGCCGAGCGCGAACAGGCGCCGGTGGCCGACAGCACCAGCTTGCCGCCGCTGTATCCCAAGTAACTGCCCATGCTTTAGCGACATTGAGCTCGGCGCAGGCATATTCGTTGGGGCATGCGTGGACTGCTGTGGGAGCTGGCTTGTTGGGTCGCGGCATAGGTATCTACACAACTCTTTGGTGATTCTGGGGGGTGTGTACATATCCGTTGCTGCGGTTACGGCGGCTATTGGTTCCGCCCTTACGGCGGCTCACTTTGGAAAGCCCCAAAGTAAGCAAAGGGCTCTTGCCCCACCACTCGGCACCTCGCCTAGGCTCGGTGTGCCCGTCATCCGACATTGATTTGGGGGGCCGCCGCGATGGGCCATCCATGGCCCAGCGCGGCTAAACCGGCGTCCTGCCGGTTTACCCCCCAAATCAAAATCGGATGACGGCCAGCGTGGTTTAACGGGGCGCCTAAGATCAAAAGCAAAGCGAGGCGGCCTGACAGCCGACCTGATCGTCAAGGCGTACGCATATACCTGTGGGAGCTGGCTTGCCTGCGATGACGGTGTATCAGTCGATAAATGTATTGGCTGATGAACCGCCATCGCAGCGATGCGGCGACCCGACAAGCCAGCTCCCACAAAGCCCCGTAGCTTCGCGCTCTGGCTTTGCTGTTGATCTTGGGCGCCCCATTACCATTTACAGGTAAACTCCCCTCCTTTCTCTATTCCCCACGGAGTTCGCCTTGCGTCTGTTTCACACCTCCGACTGGCACCTGGGCCAAAACCTCCACGGCCAGGAACGCGACTTCGAGCACGCCTGTTTTCTCGAGTGGCTGCTGGGCCAGATCAAGCTGCACTGCCCCGATGTGCTGTTGATTGCCGGCGATATCTTCGACACGGTCAACCCGCCGCTCAAGGCCCAGGAGCGTCTGTATGACTTCATCATCAACGCCCATGAACAAAACCCCGACCTGACGATTGTGATGATCGCCGGCAACCACGACTCCGGCTCGCGCATTGAGCTGCCGGCGCCGTTGATGCGGCGTTTGCGCACCCATGCCCTGGGCCGGGTGCTGTGGCTGGATGACGGGCAACTGGATGTGGAGCGCTTGCTGATTGCTCTACCGGACAAAACCGGGGCTGTGGCCGGCTGGTGCCTGGCGCTGCCGTTCCTGCGCCCGGCCGAGGTTACTGGCGCACTGCTGGGCGACGATTACCTCAAGGGTATCGGCCAGGTGCATGAGCGCCTGATCGCGGCGGCCAACGCCAAGCGCCAGCCGGGCCAGGCGCTGGTTGCCATCAGCCACGCACATATGGCCGGCGGCTCGGTGTCGGAAGACTCCGAGCGCAGCCTGATCATCGGCAACGCCGAAGCGCTGCCGGCCAGTCTGTTCGATGCCAGTGTCAGCTATGTCGCCCTCGGCCATTTGCACAAGCCGCAGCGGGTCAATGGTGAGGAGCGCATCCGTTATTGCGGCTCGCCGATCCCGCTGTCGTTCTCCGAAATCGGCTATCAACACCAGATTCTCGACGTGCAACTGGACGGCGACACCCTGGTCAGCGTCGAATCGCGCCTGATCCCCCGCGCCGTGCATCTGCAACGCCTGGAAGCCGCGCCCCTGGCCGAGATCCTCAAGCAACTGGCGGAGCTGCCCGATGTCGACCTGCTGGCCGAAACCCAGCGCCAGCCGTGGCTGGAGGTGCGGGTGCGCCTCGACGAACCCCAGCCCGACCTGCGCCAGCAAGTGGAAAACGCCCTGCTGGGCAAGGCCGTGCGCCTGGTGCGCATCGCCGCCGAGTACGCCGGCAGCGGCGCACGTCAGGACCATGGCCAAGAGCAGTTGATCGAACTCGACCAGCTCACGCCCCAGGAATTGTTCAGCCGTGCCTGGCAGGAAAGCTACGGCAATGACGTGGACGAACAGACCCTCAAGGATTTCGCCGTGCTGCTCCAGGAAGTACAACAGGAGGAGCAACTGCCATGAAGATCCTCGCCATCCGCCTGAAAAACCTCGCGTCCCTGGCCGGGCCATTCGAGATCGACTTTACCGCCGAGCCCTTGGCCAGTGCCGGCCTGTTTGCGATCACCGGGCCCACCGGCGCCGGCAAAAGTACCTTGCTTGACGCCCTGTGCCTGGCGCTGTTTGGCGCCGTGCCACGCCTGGGCGATACCGGCCAGGCGAAAATGCCCGATGCCGATACCGATATCTCCATCGGCGACCCGCGCACCCTGATCCGCCGCGGTACCGGCGGCGGGTATGCCGAGGTGGACTTTATCGGCGTCAGCGGCCGGCGCTACCGCGCGCGCTGGGAAGCCAACCGTGCCCGCGACAAGGCCAGCGGCAAGCTGCAGAACAGCCGGCAAAGCCTGATCGACCTGGACAGCGAGCAACTGCTGGCCAGCCAGAAAACCGAATACAAGACCCAGCTGGAACTGGCCCTGGGCCTGAACTTCGAACAGTTCACCCGCGCCGTGCTGCTGGCGCAAAGTGAGTTCAGCGCCTTTCTCAAGGCCAACGACAACGAGCGCAGCGAACTGCTGGAAAAGCTCACCGACA
Source organism: Pseudomonas sp. WS 5412 (assembly GCF_012985615.1). NCBI lineage: Bacteria > Pseudomonadati > Pseudomonadota > Gammaproteobacteria > Pseudomonadales > Pseudomonadaceae > Pseudomonas > Pseudomonas sp. WS 5412. The sequence goes on along the minus strand of NZ_JAARMB010000010.1, from coordinate 20,418 downwards.
CCGCGCTCTACACCCAGTTGGGCCAGCGCGCGTTCGTCAAGGCACGGGAGGCCAAGGAAGCCTACAAGCTGCTTCTAGACCAGGCGACCGGCGTCACGCCGTTGCCGGCCGAGGCCCGCGCCGAGCTGGATCAACAGTTGAGCGCAGCCCAGCACCAGCTCAAGACCCAGCAGGCCCAGCTCAAGCAACTGGAACTGCAGCACACCTGGCTCAAGGAACTGCGCGAGTGGCAAGAGCGCCAGCACAGTGCAGCCGAACAGTTGCAGCAAGCCCAACAGCAATGGGACAGCCAAGGCCAGCAGCGCCAGGACTTGAACCACCTGGAGCAACTGGCACCGCAGCGTCATCATTTCGCGCGGCACAGCGAATTGACCGGCCAACTGGCCCCCCTGGCCGTGCAGATCCGCCAGCACCTTGAACAACAAAGCGCCCTGCACACGCGCCAGGAGCAGCTGCAACAGCAGCAAGCCAGCGCACACAGCGCCTTGGCCGCAGCCCTGCAACAACAGACCGACGCGGTGCCGCTGCTGCGCCAGGCCTTCGAGGAACAAAGCAGCCTCGCCCGCCTGACCCGCGAGCTGGCCCAAAGCAACGAACAACTGCAACTGGGGCAAACCGCCTGCACCGAGGGCCTGGCCGCGCTCGATGCCTTGCACGCCCAGCAACAGCAGGTCGCCAGCCGCCTGCAACAACTGGCGGCACAGCTTGAGCGCAGCGCCGGGCTGGCACCCTTGAGCGACGCCTGGAACGCCTACCGCGACCGCCTGCAGCAACTGATGCTGATCGGCAATCGCCTGAACAAGGGCCAGGCCGAACTGCCGCAACTGGAAGAGCGCGCCAACCGCGTCAGCGAGCAATGGACTCAGCAGCGCGCGGCCCTGGACCTGCTGTATCAGGAAGCCGGCGCCGAACCCCATGCCGTGGCCGAGCAGATCCAGTTGCTCGACAGCCTGCTCAAGGACAATCGCAAGCAGCAACGGGCCTTCGAAGACCTGACGCGGCTCTGGGACAGCCAGCAGCAGCTGGACCAGCAACAACAGGAGTTGGCCCTCAAGCAGGCCACCGCCCAGCAACAGCGCGAGCAGTTGAACCAGACCGGCCTGCAAGCCAAGGCCGAGCTGACAGTGGCCGAGCAGACCCTGAGCGTGACCAAGCAGTTATTGGAGCGTCAGCGGCTGGCACGCAGTGCCAGTGTCGAGGAGTTGCGCGGGCAATTGCAGGATGATCAGCCCTGCCCGGTGTGCGGCAGCGTCGAGCATCCTTACCATCAGCCCGAAGCCTTGTTGCACAGCCTCACGCGCCACGATGAAAACGAAGAGGCCAGTGCACAGCTCGCCGTCGAGACCCTCAAGGAAAAGCTCACCGACCTGCGCGGCGAAGTTGGCGGCTTGATCGCCCAGCAGAAGGAGTTCCTGCAACAGCAGGAGCAGTTGGCGACCCAGCGCCTGGCCCTGGCGCCGAGCCTCGAGGCCCATCCGTTGAGCGCCACGCTGTTCAACCAGGACAGCGGCAAACGCAGCGCCTGGCTGGCGCAGCAACTGAGCCAGCTCAGTCAGAGCATCACCCAGGACGAACAGCGCCAGGGCGCCCTGCTCAACCTGCAACAAAATGCCGGGCGCCTGCAGCAACAACTGCAAGCCGCCCAGGATGCCAGCCAACAGGCCCGCCAGCAGTTGATCGACCAGCAACGGGAGCTGGCCAGCGACCGCGAGCGCCTGGATGAAGAGCTCAATGCTTTCGCCAGCCTGCTACCGGCCGAGACCCTCGAAGGCCTGCGCACGGAGCCCGCGGCCACGTTCATGCTGTTGGACCAACAGATCAGCCAGCGCCTGGAGCAGCTCGGCTACCAGAAGGATGAACTGGCCGAGCAGCAACAGCGCCAGCAAACCCTCGAAAAAGAACAGGACCGCCAGCAACATCGCCAACAACAGCTGGCCGTGTTGCAGCAACAATTGGTTGAACTGAGCGCCCAACAGCAGGCCGCCCAGGCACAACTCAGCGCCCTGGTGGGTGAGCACAGCAGTGCCGAGCACTGGCAGCAGCACCTTGAGCAGGCGGTGGAACAGGCGCGCCAGAGTGAAACCCAGGCCAATCAGCAGTTGCAGGACACCCGCAGCGAACTGATCCAATTGGCCGCCGACCTCAAGGCCCGCCAGGAGCGCCAGCAAGCCCTGGACAGCGAACTCCAGGCGTTGCACAGCCGTATCAGCGAGTGGCGCGCCCAGCATCCGCAGCTCGACGACGCCGGCCTGGCGCACCTGCTGGCCTTCGACGAGGCGGCTGTCAGCGCGCTGCGCCAGCAGGTGCAGCACAGCGAAAAAGCCATTGAGCAAGCTAAAGTCCTGCTGCAAGAGCGCGAGCAACGCCTCAAGGACCACCAGGCCCTGCACAACGGCAACCTCGACGCCGAACAGCTGGACGCGGCCCTGGCCGACCTTAATCAGCAATTGCACAACGCCGAGAAACACTGCGCCGAACTGCGCGCCCAACAAGCCGAAGACCAGCGACGCCAGGACGCCAACCAGAGCCTGGCACTCACCACCGCCAAGGCCTATGAAGAGTGGCAGCGCTGGGCGCGGCTGGATGCGCTGATCGGCTCGGCCACCGGCGACAAGTTCCGCAAGTTCGCCCAGGCCTACAACCTCGACCTGCTGGTGCACCACGCCAACGTGCAACTGCGCCAACTGGTGCGCCGTTATCGCCTCAAGCGCGGCGGCAGCATGCTCGGCCTGCTGGTGCTGGACACGGAAATGGGCGATGAACTGCGCTCGGTGCACTCGCTGTCCGGCGGCGAGACGTTCCTGGTCTCCCTGGCGCTGGCCCTGGGGCTGGCGTCGATGGCCTCCAGCACCTTGAAGATCGAGTCGTTGTTTATCGACGAAGGCTTCGGCAGCCTGGACCCCGAATCCCTGCAACTGGCGATGGATGCCCTCGACGGCCTGCAGGCCCAGGGGCGCAAGGTGGCGGTGATTTCCCATGTGCAGGAAATGCACGAGCGGATACCGGTGCAGATCCAGGTCAAGCGCCAGGGCAATGGCCTGAGCACCCTGGAGGTCAAGTGAGCGAGACGCTGCTGTTTTCGTTCCGCCGTTGCCCCTACGCCATGCGCGCACGTATGGCCCTGCGGTATTCAGGGGTGGCGCTGCGGATTGTCGAGGTCAGCCTCAAGGCCAAGCCGGCCGAGATGTTGGCGCTGTCACCCAAGGGCACGGTGCCGGTGTTGTGTGTGGGTGGCCAGGTGATCGACGAGAGCCTGGCGATCATGCACTGGGCGTTGGCACAGAACGACCCTGAGGACTGGCTGCTCGAGGCTGATCCGGCGGCGCAGAGGTTGATGGCGCAATTGATTGGCGAGAATGACCAGGCCTTCAAGGTGCATTTGAATCGCTACAAATACGCCGAGCGCTACCCGGAGCAGCCGATGGAACACTATCGCGCCGAAGGCGAGGTGTTTTTGCGCCAGCTGGAGGGATTGCTGGCGCAACGTGATTACCTGCTGGCCGATCACCTGAGCCTGGCGGACGTGGCGCTGATGCCGTTCATACGCCAGTTTGCCCATGTGGATCGGGAGTGGTTTGCAACAACGCCGTATCCGCGTTTGCAGCAGTGGCTGCAGCGTTTTTTGGCGGCGCCGTTGTTTACCGCAGTGATGGCAAAAACCTGAAGCCGAGTGCTGCTCACTGCTGGGTCTTGTGATCCAGGGCGGCGTAGAAGTTGGCGCTCTGTTGCAGGTATTTCTGGGTGTAGGCGCTGGTGCTGGATTTTTTGCTGCTGATCTCCACGCTGGCGCTGGCTGGCAAGGCGACGGTGGCGGAAACAGCGGAAGCGGCAATGATCGAGAACAGATTGAAGTTCATGGCGGTAACCCTTGTGTTCAGTTGGCTGGATGGCTTGTGAAGGCCTTGGAGCAAACTTACGCCTGGGTTCCGGCTCGCTGAAATGCTTTGAAACAGTAGCCGTTATCACTGGGATTAATACAAGGAGTCAGGCCCCGTACACCGGGGCCTGTGGCTTATTGACGCACCAGGAACTTGAGATCGCTGGGAGCATCAATCGGCAGTTTTTGTACCGTTTTGCCCAGTTGGCCGGTCTGGCTATCGCGCTCGATCACCACGATCTGGTTGCTCTTCTGGTTGGCAATCAGCAGGAACCTGCCGCTCGGATCCAGGCTGAACTCTCGGGGATGATCGCCGTCCACGGCGCGGCGCTGGATCTCTTTCAGCTGTGCGTTGGCCGGATCAATGGCGAACACCACGATCTGATTGGCGGTGCCACGGTTACTGACGTAGAGGAACCTGCCGTCGCTAGAGGCGTGCAATGCCGCGCCGGCCTTGTCCGACAGCGGTTGCCCGGCGGCAAAGTCCACCCGTTGGCGTTCGCTCAGCTTGCCGTCCTGGTAGTCGTACACCGCGACCTGCGCGCTCATCTCGGTGGTCAGCCAGGCATGCTTGCCATCGGCACTGAACAGCAGGTGACGCGGGCCACTGCCCGGCGGCAACTGCACGGAATCCGGATCGGCGGGGGTCAGCGGCCGCTCAGGGTTGGCCTTGGGGTCGTAGCGGTAGGCAAAAATCCGGTCCGCCCCCAGGTCCTGTACAAACACGTACTTGCCATCCGGTGACGACACCACCGAATGCACATGGTTGGACGCCTGGCGCTCGGGGTTGACGCCGCTGGCCGGGTGCCCGCTCAGTTGCACCGGTGGCGCCAGCCTGCCCTCGGCATCGACCGGCAGGGCCGCCAGGCTGCCGCCCGGATCCTGCAGCACCGAGTAGTTGGCAACAAACAGGTACCGCCCATCGGCGGCCAGGCTTGAGTGGGTGGGTTCGTTGCCCAGGCTCTGCACCTGGTTGATCAGGGTCAGTTGGTGGTTGGCCGGGTCAATGCGATAGCTGCTGACACGCCCGACTTCGTCCTGCTGGCCCGGGCCGTTTTCATTGACCACGAACAGGCGTTTCTGGTCCGGGGACAAGGTCAGCCAGGACGGGTTCTGCGCCTTGGCCGCCAGCACCGGCGGGCCGCTGAACTGGCCGGTACGGCTGTCGAACTGCAGGCGATAGATGCCTTCGCTGGTGCCGGCGGTGTAGCTGCCCACCAGCAGATCAAAGGTATCGGCCGTAGCGGCCTGGACCGACATCGCACCGACACTGCCGGCCATCAGCAGGGGCCAGAATTTACGCATCAGCATGTTCGTCGTCCTCGTCTTCGTTGCTGCCGGTGATGGCGCTCAGGCACACCAGGCGGTGCTCGCCCGAGTCACCGGTGAGCGTCCAGCTTTGCAAGGCTTCATCAAACGTCGCGGCCTGCACCTGGGCGATGCTGAACGTCCAACGTTTCTCGGCCCGACCGTCCATGCTCTTGATCAGCAACTGCCGGTCATCGAAGGTGAAATCAAAAGCATGCAGGCCATCGATTTCGAGCATGTCGCTGGTGTGGAGTGCAGTAGGCAGAGTGGCAGCAGTCATCAGGATCATTCATCAGTGGAAAAACGTTGATGATAGGCCAAACCGTGTTCGCCGTCGTGTCGCGATAACCGGCTACCACACTGCGGCCCCAGCGGCTTGCCATTCTGCGGAGGAACCCCATCGCGCAGAACGGAATCTTTTATGCCGGACACTTTACCCGCCCCACTCCCTGGCCCATCGCTGTTCACTCACCGCAGCAACACCCCCGCCCTGGCCGTCGCCCACCAATTCGCCGATCGCCCGGGCTTGCGCCAGGTGCTTGAGCAACACCTGCAGGAACGCCTGCTGGAACACTTCCCGGTGCTGCGCATGGATGTGTCTACGGTCAGGCTGGCCACCCCCAACCAACGGCGCGGCTGGGATCTCAAGCGCCTGATCGACGTCGTCCTCGATCACCTGGGCAAGGGCACGGCCCTGAACCTGACCCTGGTCATCGACGAACGCCGCTGCTTCCTGTCCCAACGACCGCCGTCGCGCCTGACCTATGAGGCCAATGGCCCCCGCGAGCCGGATATGACCGTCATTGAACGGGTGATTCTGGACCTCGCCTTTACCCTGCCTATCGCTTTGCAACACGCCCTGACGAGCTACTGGAACCTCGACGCAGAAACCGGCGTCAGCCGCTGGCAATGGCTTGGCGACCTGCTGTGCGACACCCTGAAAAACACCGCAAGCCTGCTGCCGAGCGGCCCCGCCCGGAACATGCTCGATAGCGTGACCGGCGAGCCCGATCGCCGCGAGCGCCAGGCCGCGCCCGCAGGTTTCGTGCATGCCTACTGCCTGCAAGCCTGCGTGAGCAACCAGGACCGCGAAGCCCGCCTGCTAAGCACCGACCTGCTGTTGGTGCAGGGCACCCAGATCCTGCTGTGCCAGGCGTCGGGCAATGTCGAGCCCTTTGCCTCAATCGAGGCCTTCACCCACACCTGGGGCCAGCGCCTGGCCAGCCGCTTGCAAGCGGACACGCTGGTGGTCAAGCGTTACGAGCCCGATGGCAATCTCTTCGATACCCAGGCCGCCTTACTGCTCAACCAGCAACTGGACGACCTTCAAGCCATCCGTTTGCCGGCTACCGAAGGGGTCCGCGCCCTGGAGCAGCAGGTCACCGACGCCAGCGACCCTGTGCCCTTGTTTATCGCCGCCCCCGCGCCGGACCCGACGCTGCAGCCTGTCCTGCAGGCGGCGCTGCCCCCCTGGCTGCTGGCAGCCGATGCCGAGCAGCGCTTTGCCTATCGCCAAGGGCTGTTGGACCAGGCGCGCCTGCAACGGCAAACCGGCGGTGCATCCTTTCTGAGCGGCGTCGAAAACCTGCAAGCCTTCACCACCCGCACCCTGCGCGAGCAGATGCGCCGCGACCACCCCGAGTCCAGCGTGGAGCCGGACAACCTGGCGCTGACCTTCCATGTCCCAGTGGGAGACCTGCGTAGCGGCTATCTGGCACAGCAGACCATGAGCCTGAGCGAACTGGCGATCAACAACCTCGCCGCCGCGCCCCAGGGTCGCCTGACCCTGCGCGACACCTCGGGGGCGGACGTTCCGCAGTGGCTGACCGAAGACTACGTCCTGGGGGGAAAGGGCCTGCTCCATAGCACCCCAGGGCTGATCCGCCAGGTGGACGTCGGCCGGCACTACCCGCAGACAATCCGCGAACAGCTGTTGGGGGACACCGCCCAAGCCCGTCGGCGTGAAGCGCTGTTCGGCCAGGAGCTGGCGGTACAGTTGCCGCGCCAAGCCCTGGAGTTGGCGATTCGCGGGCAACAGGGGTTTACCTTCCTGGGTTATCGCTACGTCAAGGCGGTACTGCACAGCAACCTGTCGGGGCGGGTGGTGGATGCCCAGGACATCGTGATCCGCCCTCTGGCCTTCGCCCATAAGCCCGGTGCCGTGCCGGATATCGTCAGCAACATGTTTATCATCGAACCGCGCGCTAGCGACGCCGGGCCGCCGATTCTCTACCGCCCGTTGTACCAGGACGCGCTGCAGCAATTCAGCAGCCGTGCGGCCCTGTTCGACGCCATCGCACAACCCGGCGCGCTACAAGACAGCGTATTGTCCTGGATGACGGACAAGGCCCGGCCGATCTACAGCCATAATGGCTTTCACAGCCCACATATCCTGCGCTTCGGCCAGGGTGACGACAGCGTGCAATGGCCTGCCCCACCGCCCGCCCAGTTGGCGCAGGACAGCCATGGCGGCGAAATCCCCGGTTCCCTGGCGCAGGCACTGGCCACGGGCAACCTGACCCAATACCTGTACGGCAGCAATGCCCGGGCGCTGGTGGACCTGGCAGACCGGGATTCGGTGTCCAATGCCGAAAGCCGCTGGAAAGTACTGCTGGAAGGTGGCTGGCTGCTGTTCAACGCTCTGCTGCTGCCGCTGCTGCGCGGGCCGGCAATGGCGGCGGGCTGGATGGCACAACTGGCCGTCAGCCTGCGCCACGATATTCTCGCCCTGCAAGGCAATGACGCCGCTGCGCGGGAACTGGCCTGGGTCGATGTGCTGCTCAACATCGGCCTGATTCTGTTGCACGTGGCCTCCCGGCCCACCCCTACCCTTGAGCAGGCGGCGCACACCACCGAGCCGGCCTTGGCGCTGACCCTCGCGGCACTGCGCCGCCCGGCGACGACGGCCCACCCGCCGACAGTGATCGAACAAGGCACGGTGGGCCTGCCCGCCGAGCCACCGGCCGGCGACCAGACCCTGGTGGACTTTATCCACTCCAACGCGCGGGACAGCAGTCGCCGGCGCCTGCTGGAGGCCCTGCACGAACTGCATGTACCCTGGCCGGTGCCGCCGCCCTTACCGGCGAGCATCGGCGCCTTCAAGGGCCTGTACCGCATTGATCAGCAGTGGCATGCCTCGGTGGCCGGCCTGCTGTTTCGCGTGAATGTCCTGCCGGACCTGGGCCAAGTGTTCCTGGTTCATCCGCACAAACCGCAGCACCCCGGCTTCCAGCTGACGCGCAATGCCCTGGGTCGCTGGAGCCTGGACCTGGGCCTGAAACTGCGCGGTGGCGGGCCGAAGAACCGGCTCAAGACCAAGCTGGCGCAAATCGATCAGCAACGCAGCCAGGTGTCGGAGGAAATTAATCGCATCGGTGATCAGATCAGCGTCCTGATCAAGCGCCTGCAACCGATCGACCAGGTGCTGGATGCCGCCCGCTTGAAGTTCGAGCAAGCGCATAACGCCTTGGGCAAAGCGCGCCTAAGCTTGCGCAGCAAACCGGACGACCCGGCGCTGATAGCCGAGCACCGCGACAAAGTCGCCCAACGCTCCCGGACCAGGACCGCCTTCCAGCTTTTTCAGGAGCGCTTCGATCAGGCCGCCGCCGAATTGCTGCAACAGCGGCGCGAGCTGATCACGGCCTATGGCCAAATGAAAGAAGTGGACAGTCGCTTCGACTACGAAGGGCAGTGCATCGAGCAATATCAGTCGATCCTGGCCACCGATGAAATCCGCGTCAGCCAGTTGTCATCCCTCTACCTGGCAACATTCATTTCCGAACAGGGCGAGTCGCTGATCGAACTGCAAGGCGCAGCCCACGATGTCGGGGCGATGCGCTATGTCAAGGATCTGCTGGAGACCAACTTTGCGGTTTCCGAGCGCCACGCCCAGGCGATGATTGCCATTGAGAACACCCTGGAGGAAATGGCCGCACGCTTGAAGACCGGCCCCGCGCAACGCCTCAAGTACCTCAATGGTCACCCCAAGCGCCGGTTCTACAACCGCCTCAACGCCACCCTCGAATCCCTGGATGTGCTGACCGAGTTGAGCATCGACCAGACGATCCCGGCCACCACGCCCCAGGAACACTACTTCCTGGCGCGCCATGAACACCTGCAATCCTCGCTGTCGCCTCTGGAAGACTCACACCTGGAGCTACTGACCACCGAAGGCTTCACCCCAGCCGAGCGCAAGGCCGTGCTGAGCAACCTGATCAAGCATTACCGCCGCCGACTGCAGATTTACCAGAGCCTGCTGGAACTGGACTCGCCCCTGGCACACCCAAGGTATATGCCGCTGCTGATCGAGCGCCTGCACACCGCCCGTGACAGCGCCGAGACGGATCTGGCGGCCCTGTTGCGCGAGGATGAATTCCTGCCGCCACAACCGACGCCGTTTAAACCGGTACGCACGACGTCGCGAACCAAACGCGTATTCAAATCACGGGACAAGGGTGCCCTGGTCGGCGAGTTGGAACCCGCGCAAAGCGACATCCCCTTCCCCACCATCGTGACCCGTAACCCGATTACCCAGCAGGTCAGCGGGCGCTTTATGGAGCATCCCAATGAGGGCTGGGTAGAGATTGTCGACGCCCAGCCCACCGCGCCGGTCGAGCCATCTGCGGCGCCGTCCCTGGCGACCTTGCGCACCCAGGCACAACGGCTGCTGGAAGAGGTGCCCGGTATCGAGCGCTCTATCGAGTTCCAGAAAAAGAAGCTCAGCGACCCGACACGCCGCGATGAACTCAACCCGCAAGACTGGCGCGACATGCTCGCGCACCAGGCCGAGCGCCTCGAAGCGGTCGCGACCGAGTTGGCCAACCACCATGGGGACAAGCCGGACATGCCGCAGACCGTGGAACGCTTGCGCCGGCGCGCCAGCGACTTGCGCAGCCAAGGCACGCAGCAGTGCATCGAGGGCTACAAGGCCCAGCGCCCGCGCCAGGAACACATCGAGTTCCTGCGTAGCCACGGCGCGATTGATATCGGCCTGGTCCACGGCGCCCAACGTACCGCGTCCAGGGACTACGTGTCGGAGTTCGCCGTGCGCGAGAAAAACAGCCTCACGGTGCTGTGGTACGCCCACTTCCACTACAGCCAGGCCGACAGTTTGCCCAGTGCCTACACCGCCGCCCATCTCAAGCGCCCCGAACAGCGCTTTGTGACCCTGCGGGACTTGATCGCCCAGGCCGGTGCAGACAGCCAGGCCATCGTGCGAGACCTGTACCACCCGATCACCGCGCCGTTTGACCAACGCCTGTTCCTCAGCCTGTTGCCCGCCTAGAACCCCGCCATGAAGGCATCTACTGCCAATAAAAAGGATGTTTATGCAAAACCTCACCCCCTCCTCCATCGCCCATGCCGTGAGCGCTCGATTTGCTGATCGCCCGGCGCTGGAAACGGTGATCCGCCAACAACTCGCCGCGGCCATCGGCGCCCAGTACCCAACGCTGACGATAGACCTGAGTCGCACTCGCCTGGCCCGGCCGCAACGCCGCAGCTGGCTGTTACAGCCATTTATGCCAGTGGTACAGGATGCGCTGGCCAGTGGCATAGCGCTGGATTTCAGCGATGTGGACAACGTGCCCTGGTACCTCTCCGACGAGCCGCCAAAACGTCTGAAACTGCCCGGTTTGACCGGGGAACAACTCAATATGCGGGTCATCGCACGCCTGGTTGGCGAACTGCCCCAGACCCTGCCCATCGCCCTGCAAAATGCCTTGGCCGAGTATTGGGACGCCGGGCATTGGCGCTGGCTTGCGCACGTGCTGATGGACACCTTGCGCGTATCCGCCCTTCGCCACACAGGCCTGGATGCCCAGGCGCAGGAGGCGATCGACCAACTGGTGGCCATCCCCGACCGTGAAGCGCGAATCGCCCGCCATGGCCAGGGTGTGGTGTTCGCCTATGGCCTGGAAGTCACCCTCAAGAGCGGGGAACAGAGCAGCCACCTGCTGAGTCCGGAACTGGTGCTGGTCCGCGCCGTGAACGGCAAGATGCCGGTGCTGCTGTGCAGCCCCGGCGGCGGCATTGAAGTGTTCGCCTCCATGGATGGGTTGGTCCAGACCTACGGCCAGCGCCTGGGCAGCCAATATCAGGTCGACGATATCCTCATCCAGCGCTACGAGCCCGACGGCGATATCTTCGAACACCAGGCGGCGATGATCCTCAATCGCCAGTTGGCAGACCTGGGCAACCTGCGCCTGCCCACGGCCCAGCCCTTCAGCGCCTGGCAGGCGCTGTATGCTGAACTCACCGATCCCGGCCGGTTTTTCCGCGACTCGCCGGCCGCCCCACCCCAGGCCCTGGACACTCTGCGCCCACACCTGCCGAGCTGGCTGCAACAGGCCAGCGCCGACGACCGCGCGACTTACCGGCGTTATGCCCTGGCGCTGGCCAGCGCCAAACAGCGCGGCGGCGGGCGCCACTTCCTCAGTGATCTGGACGATATTCGCACCTACACCGTCAAGACCCTGCTGCAAACGCTGCAACACGACGCCGTGAACTTCGATTCCCTGTTGCCGACGCCGCCGTCTGTCGCCGCGCTGCACCCCGACGACCTGCAACTGACCTTCGCCGTCACCGCTGGCTATCCGGGCACCGTCGGAATTATCCGCCACGAGCGCATGAGCCTCACGGACATGGCCATCGACAACCTGGCCAGCCGCCCCAGCGGCACCGTGACCCTGACCCATCGCCATGGCCTGGCGCTGCCGTCGTGGCTGACCGCCGACTATTTGATGGGCGCCGGTGGCCTCATTGAAAAGGTCGATATCGGCCAGCACTACCCCCGCCTGCTGGAGCAGCATCTGCTGGGCGACAGTCCCGAGGCGCAGCAGCGTGAAGCGTTGTTTGCCGATCAGCAGGCCGCGCAACTGCCGTTGCTGGCGCTGGAGTTGTGCCTCAAACAACAGGCCGGCGTAAGCCGCCAGGGCACGCGCCTGGTGGCCGCGCTGATGCAGGGCAATGTTGCCGAGCAGCAGGTTGATAACCGTCAGGTGGTGATCCGTCATCTGGCGTTGGTGCGGGCCCCTGGCGCCTCTCCCGACAGCGTCAGCAACATGTACTTGATCGAAACGCGGGACGCCGAGGTCGGCCCTCATCTGCTGTACCGCCCGTTGTATGCCCAAGCGCTTCTGGAATTCGCCAGCCGCGAGGCGCTGTTCGAGGCCATCGCCCAGCCCGGCGAGCTACAAGACAGTGTGCTGACCTGGCTGAGCGACAGCGCCCGGCCGATCTATGCCCACGGTGGCTTGCGCGAACCGCATTACCTGCGCTTCGGCCAGGGCGATGAATTTGCCCCCCTGAATAAGCCGGTGCCGGCGCGCCTGTCCAGCGATGGCATCAACGATGAATTACAACAATGCCTGGTGACCGGGCGCCTGATGAGCTACCTGTTCAGCGACCACGCCCGTGCCTTGGTGCAACAGGCCAACCGCGAGTCGGTGTCCAACAGCGAGAGCCGCTGGCGGGTACTGCTGGAAGGCAGCAGCCTGTTGTTCGGCAACCTGCTGCTGCCGTTGCTGCGTGGTCGGGCGATGCTCACCGGCTGGTTGATGGCCCTGATGGCCAGCCTGGACCAGGACATACCGGCGCTGGATGCGCCCGACCGCCAGACCCGGGAACTGGCTGCCGTCGATCTGCTGCTCAACCTCGGCCTGCTGCTGTTCGAGGCGACGCCCGAGGTGACCGCGTCTTACCCGCCCCTGGCTGCCGGGCTCAAGGCGCGTGCACTGCCTTCGGCCCTCGCGCCGCGTATTACCGAACAATGGCCGGTGCCCGCGGCGCCGACGGTTCGCGAGGGAGCCGTGGCCCTGCCAGGTGTGTTGCCGGATACCCGCCGCAATGTGCTGGACTTCAGCTTTGCCCAGACCCGTCAACGCCTGACGCCAGCCCAGCGCGTGCGGCTGAGCAGCTTCAAGGCCATCCGGCCGACGCCCATGCCCCGCCCCGTGCTGAATGGGCCACGCAAGGGGCTGTACCTGGTTGACAACATTTGGCACGCCGAGGCGAACGGCGAGTGGTTGCAAGTGAGCCTGGAGCCGGAGGGCGACATCAGGGTCGTCGCCCCTGGCGACCCCAACCGCAGCGGCCCTTACCTGCGCAGCGATGCCAACGGCGTGTGGTCGGTAGACACCCGCCTGCGCCTGCGCGGTGGCATGCCCTCCAGGCGAATCGCCGCCGAACGTCAGCGACGGGCTGAACGGGTCAGCCAACTGAAGCGTTCTTACGAACAGTTCATCCAGGGTCAGGTGGCCCGGCAAAACCGGATCGAGATTATCCTGGGGGTGATGACCAGGACCGCCGAAGACCCACGCTTCAGCGAAGCGCAACAGGCTGACAGTCGCCAGCGCTTCGATACGGCCCTGCAGGAACAGACATTGGAATACCAGCAGCAGTTGGACAGCCTGAAAGAACGCAGCGAGCTGGGGATTGCCTTGCCACCCGAATCGGTGGCGAGCTTGCTGGAAAACATCGTCAACAATACGCGCAAGCATGTGGTGGTGGCCGAGAAAGATCGCGGTGCGCTGTACCGCAACAACAGTCACTTCACGTCCCGAAGCACACGCCTGGCCGAGGCTGTGCTCAGTGACTTTGCGGCTTACCAGCGGTTCATCCGCGAAATGATTGCCATCAATGAGCGTTCGATCCACTGGCTGGAGCTGCGCGACCGCTACCTGGACCAACTGTTCAACCTGGGCACCGCCGGCAGCGAATACTACAACCGTCTGACCTGGGACCGTCCGCAGGAAATCAGCGCCCTGGCCGTCAAGGATCTGCTGATGCGCAACTACGAACTGATGACCCACAAGTACCCGGATCATCCACTGGTCGATGTACTGATCGACATCCTTGAGCCCCTGCAGGAACACTTGCGTACCCACAGTGAGCTGAACGACCTGGAACTGACGGCCGAGGACCGCGTGAGCGTGCTGGAAAGCCTGGTGGAACACTATGGCCGGGGCCTGGATTCGTTGCAGGGGCTGGGTATCGTCAATGCCGATGAGCTGGACAGCGAATATTTTGCCAAGCTGGTCACGCTGGTAGAGGGACTGTACCAGGACGCCGCCAAGCAACTGGCCGGCGAAATCAAGCCCGTCGCCCAGCCCCCCAGGCGCCCGAGCCGACGCAGCCCGGCAATGATCGGCAAGCCTCTGAAAAAAGTGATCCGTACCCCGAAAAAGGGCACCTTTATCGGTGAGGTCAAGCCAGTGGGCTCGGTGGAAACGGTGGAGGTTCGCTCCCAGGTCAGTGACCAACTGCTGGCCATGTATTCACAACGGGGGGACCAGTGGATCGAATACAAGGAGTCGCGACCACCGGCCTCTGCGCCAGCACCGCGCAGTCTGAGCCTGGTCAAGGGTGAAGCCCGCAAGCTGCTGGCCATGCTCGAAGAACACCTGCGCCGTGGCGAGCAATACCGGAGAATCTCCCGGCACCCGCAAGAAGTGCAGGAAGTGCTGCAATTTGAAGCGGTGCGTTACGACAGACTGGCCAACGAACTGCATCTGGCGATTCAGGCCCAACCCGCCGAGGCGCGTACGTCAGCGGATCAAACCCTGGTTAACAACATGCGCCAGGCGGCGTTGCGCTTGAGTGCGCAAGGCCTGGCGCTGCGTACCCAGCTGTGCCTGGACCTGCCCCCGACCCACGGCAACCTCGAGTACCTGATCGAACAGAAGCGCGCCAACATAGGGTTGCTGGGGGAGCGTATCCAACTGAGTGGCGAGCGTCGGGATTTTGTCCAGGAGTATGCGGTGAACGACCAGGGCGGCTATCCGTTGTGGTATGCGCACTTGCACTACCCGGCGGCCGATACGCCCAAGGAACTGTATACCGCGGCCCACCTGAAAACCCGGGAGCAGCGCAAGCAGAGTTACTACTCGCAACTGGCCAGGGCGCAAAGCCCCCAGGCAGTCGTGGATGTCCATCGCGGGTTGATCGGCAAGGCGTTGGTGCAGCGCTGGTTCCTGCCGCTGGCTCCCTGACCGGCTGTGGCGAGCGGAATTGCCCGCTCGCCACAGGGGGGGCTTCTTGGGTCAGTGGGCGAACAAGGAGTTGCCCTTCTGCCCCGCCAGTTTCTCCGGTTTGATCAGGAACCGCGCCAGTGCCGGCAGCAGCCACAGTGCACCGAACATGTTCCACAGCAGCATGAAGGTCAGCATCAGGCCCATATCGGCCTGGAACTTGATAGCCGAGAAGATCCAGGTGCACACGCCGATCGCCAGGCACAGGCCGGTGAACAGTACGGCTTTACCGGTGGATTTGAGGGTCTGGTAATAGGCTTCCTGCAACGGCAGACCGGCGCGCAGGAAGCTTTCCAGGCGGCTGTAGATGTAGATGCCGTAGTCCACGCCAATCCCCACCCCCAGCGCCACCACCGGCAGGGTCGCGACCTTGACGCCGATACCCATGAACGCCATCAGCGCGTTGCCCAGCACCGAGGTCAGTACCAGCGGCAGCACGATGCACAGGGTCGCCGCCCAGGAGCGGAAGGTGATCATGCACATGGTCGCCACGCACAGGTAGACCAGGATCAGGATGGTCAGCTCGGCTTCCTTGATCACTTCGTTGGTGGCCGCTTCGATCCCGGCGTTGCCGGCGGCGAGGATGAACTCCAGGCCTTCCTTGTTGTTTTCCTTGGCGAAGTCCTGCACCGCATGCACCGCACGGTCGAGGGTCTCGGCCTTGTGGTCGTTGAGGAACACCAGCACCGGCGCCAGGGAGCAATTGTTGTTGTACAGGCCATCGGCACGGGCGATGGAGTTATTCAACACATCCGGGTTACGCGACAGGGTTTCCCATTTCAGGTTGCCCTCGTTCATGCCCTTGATCATCTGCTTGGACACGGTCACCAGGGAGATCGCCGACTGCACCCCCTCGGTGTTCTGCATCTTCCACATCAACTGGTCGATGGGCGCCATGGCTTCGTAGCGCGAGCAGCCTTCTGCCTTGGTCTTGACCATCACCACCAGTACATCGGAGCTGGTGGAGTAGTTGCTGATGATGAAGTTATTGTCTTTGTTGTAGCGCGAATCCGGGCGCAGTTCCGGGGCGCCCTGGTCGAGGTCGCCGATCTTCAGGTTCTGGCTGTACCACAGGCCGCCACCAAAGGCGATCACGGCCAGGGCGACGGAGATCGGCGCGACTTTCGGGCTGGCGAAGTTCGACAACAGGCGCCAGAACGGATGGTCGCGGTTGGCGTCCTTTTTGCTCTTGGCAATCGCGCGTTTGCTGATGCCCACATAGGAGATCGCGACCGGCAGCAGGATCAGGTTGGTGAACACGATCACTGCCACACCGATGGAGGCGCCGATGGCCAGTTCACGGATCACGCCGATGTCGATGATCAGCAGGGTGATAAAGCCCACCGCATCCGCGAGAATCGCGATCATCCCCGGCAGGAACAGTTGCCGGAACGTGCGGCGGGCCGCCGTCAGGGCGTTGTCGGCCTCACTGGATTGCAGGGCGATGCCGTTGATCTTCTGCACGCCGTGGGAAATACCGATGGCGAAGATCAGGAACGGCACCAGCATCGAGTACGGGTCCAGGCCGAACCCGAAAAAGTGCATCAAGCCCAGTTGCCAGACCACCGCCACCAGCGTGGTGATCAACACTGCGATGGTGCTGCGCACGCAGTTGGTGAACCACAGCAGCAGCACCAGGGTGATCACGAACGCGACACCGAAGAACAGCACCACCATGATCAAGCCGTCGATCAGGTCGCCGACCTTCTTGGCGAACCCGACGATATGGATCTGGACGTTGGGGTTCTGCTCCTGGAACTTGGTGCGGATCTTGTCTTCCAGTTCGTGGGAAAACTTCTGGTAGTCCAGGGCCAGCAACTTGCCCTGGTCCTGCGGGTCCGGGTAGGACTCCAGCAGCGGGATATCGACGATGCTCGACTTGAAGTCGTTGGCCACCAGGCGCCCGACCTGGCCGGACTTGAGCACGTTGTTGCGCAACTGGTCGAGGCTTTCCGGCGAGCCGTTGTAGCTCTGCGGGATCACTTCGCCGCCGGCAAAGCCCTCCTCGGTCACTTCGGTCCAGCGTACGCTGGGGCTCCACAGGGACTTGAGGCCGGAGCGGTCGACACCGGAGATGTAGAACACTTCGTCGTTGATCTGGCGCAGGGTCTCCATGTACTCCTTGGAGAAGATGTCACCGTCCTTGGCCTCCACCGAGATGCGCACGGTGTTGCCCAGGTTCGCCAGGTCGTTGCGGTGCTCCATCATCTTTTCGATGAAGGGGTGTTGCAGGGGGATCATTTTTTCGAAGCTGGTGGACGGGCGAATCAACGTCGCCTGCCAGAACAGGAAAATGCTCACCAGCAGGCAGATGACGATCACTGCCGGGCGGTTATTGAAGATCAGGCGCTCAAGAAAGGTCGCTTTATCGTTGTGATGACTGCTCATTCTGTCCCCGCCTTCTTATTGTTTTTTGCGTTCGGCGCCGGTTGGCTCGGCGACGCGCACGCCACCCTGCCCCACCAGAATCAAGTCGCCATTGCCCGCCGCCGTCACTGCCGAGAGTGAAATGCGGTCCGGGCGATTGAATACGCTGAACGTCAGGCCATCGTCGTGGCTGACCACCACGCTGCCGCCGTTACCCACCACCACCAGGGTGCCGTCGTCGAGCAAGGTCGCGCCCGACAGGCCGAACTCCAGGGCGCCACGGGCGGCCTTGAGCGCCACTGGCTCCCAGGTGTCGCCAAAATCGGTGGAACGGAACAGATTGCCGCGCAAACCGTAGGCCAACAGGGTCTTGGGCTGGGCGGTGCCGATCACGCCAAACAGCGAGCCCTCGTAAGGGCCTTCGAGTTTTTCCCAGGTCTGCCCCTCGTCGCTGGAGCGGAACATGCTGCCCTGCTCGCCGACGATAAACAGGCCGGCATCCTTGACCCGGGCAATGGCGTTGAGGTGGTACTGGTCTTCGTTGTCGAGGCGGTCGCTGACATCCTCCCAGGTCTTGCCGGCGTCGGTGGTCTCGATCAGCGCACCGTAGGCGCCCACGGCAAAGCCGTGGTTGGGGTCGTTGAACAACACGTCCAGCAGCGGTGCTTCGCGGCTGAGGTCCTTGAACTGCTCGCTCCAGGTGGCCCCGGCATCGCTGCTGGCGAGGATCTTGGCGTCATGCCCGACCGCCCAGCCATGCTGGTCGTCGATAAAAAACACCGCCGTGAGCAATTGCCGGGTCGGCACCTTGGCCTGCACCCAGGTAGCGCCCTGATCATCTGAATAGAGGATATGCCCGCGATCACCGACCGCCACCAGGCGCTTGCCGGCCTGCACGACGTCGATCATCAGGCCTTTTTCGGCCCTTGGCGATTCAATGGCAAATGCCGCAGGTTCTGCGGCGTCGGTTGCAGCCTGGGCAGCCGTCGATAACGCGACAACCCCCAGCAGCGAGAGCGCTGTAGCCAGCACCGCGACCTTGCGCGACGCGAGCGGGCGGCAAAAACCCACACCCATGACAGGCTCACTCATAGACCTTTCTCCCATTTATTATTGTTAGGTCGTAACACCTTCCAGGGTGTTCGCAGTGCGCAAACCTGCAATCTAGAGCCCCTTGAGGAAGCAGGGGCCATCCTATCGGGCTTTCGAATCGTCTGACAATCGGCGCTACGTTATCTTTTGTTAACTAAAGGCCTTTTGCCCTCGCGCTGAATATAGCTGCATTCGCTGAAATGATGAGTTGCCCGCATCCGCTAGGCGATATTTTTATTCCATATATTGATCATTGGGAATTTTTATTCTATTAATTGCGCTCCTGAAACAATAATTCAAAAGGACCACCGCCATGCGCTCACTCGGAATCGGCCTGATCGGTACAGGCTTCATGGGCCGTGCCCACGCACTGGCGTTCAATAACGCCCGTGCGGTGTTTGAGCTTCCCTTCAACCTGACGCTGGCGGCCCTGGCCGATGCCGATACCAAGCGCGCGCAACGTTGCGCCAGCGCCTGGGGCTTTGCCCAGGCCCATGGTGACTGGCAACAATTGATTGATAACCCGCACGTGGACCTGGTCGCTATCACCACCCCCAACCACCTGCACTACCCCATGGCCATGGCCGCACTGGCGGCGGGCAAGGCGGTGTATTGCGAAAAACCCCTGGCGACCAGCCTGCAGCAAGCCGACGCCATGCGCCTCGCCGCCTACGAGGCTGGAGTGGTGACGCGGGTCGGCTACAACTACCAGCACAACCCGATGATCGCCCTGGCGCGACAGATGATCGACGCGGGCGAGTTGGGGCAGATCATCAGTTTCCAGGGCGAGTTCAGTGAAGACTTTATGGCCGACCCGGCGTCGCCCTGGTCCTGGCGCTGTGAGGTGGAGCATGCCGGTGGCGCCCTGGCGGACCTGGGCAGTCATCTGCTGGCGATGGCGCGTTACCTGGTGGGCGATGTGAGCAAGGTGTGCGCCGACAGCCAGACCGTCCACGCCCAACGCCCGGCCAGCCCTGGCAGTACCGAGTGGCGTTCGATTGCGGTGGATGATCAGGTACATGCCTTGCTGCGTTTTGCCAATGGCGCACGCGGCACCGTCAGCAGCAGTTGGCTCAAGCACGGCTACAAGAATCACTTGAGCTTCGAGATCAGCGGCACACACGGCACCCTGGCGTTCGATCAGGAGCGATTGAATGAGTTGCGCCTGTTTCGTGCCGGTGAACAGGGGTTCCAGCGTTTACTGGCGGGCCCCGCCCTGCCCGGCTATGCCGCGTTCAGCCCGGCGGCGGGGCATCAGTTGGGGTACAACGAACTGAAAACCCTGGAAGTGCAGGAGTTGATCATGGCCCTGGCCGGGCAAGGTGCGGCGGGTACTGATTTTGAAGCGGCATGGGAGGTGGAGCGGTTGGCGACAGCGCTTCGGCTGGCGGCGCGGGAGGAGCGGTGGGTCAACGTGAGCGAAATTTAAAGACCTGCACCGATTGATGTGGGCTTGTTCGCGATGGGCATAGGTAGCTATACAACTCTCTTCTGGGGTTGTGTACATATCCGTTGCTGCGGTTACGGCGGCTATTGGTTCCGCCCTTACGGCGGCTCACTTTGGAAAAGAGCCCCAAAGTAAGCAAAGGGCTCTTGCCCCACCACTCGGCACCTCGCCCAGGCTCGGTGTGCCCGTCATCCGACATTGATTTGGGGGGCCGCCGCGATGGGCCATCCATGGCCCAGCGCGGCTAACCCGGCGTCCTGCCGGGTTACCCCCCAAATCAATATCGGATGACGGCCAGC